>JAPOLW010000154.1 GCA_029976905.1 bacterium
GTGCAGGACCACACGGACGGGGAGGCCCGACGCCGCGTCGATGCGGACGTCGATGCCCTCGAGGATCCGGCCCAGGATTTCCTTGCGCGGGGTCAATCGAAACTCGTCCGGCCCGCCGCCTGCCTCGACCCGAAAGGCGGCTTCGATCTCTTGGCGTCCGGCTCCGAAGAGACCCGAAAAACCTCCAGGCAGAGTCGCGAGAGGGCCCGCCAGCGACGGTGGGACGGGGCGCAACTCGTCCGGCGGGCCGGCGCGCAAAACGCCACCGCGGGTATCGACCACGAACGGCTCCGGGTCCTCGACCGTCCAACGCACGCCATCGGGAAGATCGAAGAGGACGGTTCCCGCCGAGACCAGGGGCGCGCGCAGCAGAGCGACGTACTTGGTTTGACGGAAGGGGGCTTCGACGACCGCGGCCGGCCGACGCGCAAGCAACGAAGCGAGCCGCTCGGTGGCGGCTCCGTCTTCGACGGGAATCCGATCCGCCGCTGCCGTCACGTCCGACCGTCCCCGGGGCGAGGACACCTCCTGCCCTCGTGCCTCCGACGTCAGGACGAGTACGACGGCGAGAGGGACCCACGCGATCGGCGCACCTCGCCCTTCCAACGAAGAATTCCGTCAGCTCGCCGCCTGGGCGCGTTGGCTCTCGATGAAATCCGAAAGAGCATCGATGGAAGCGAAGGCCGCTCGGGCCACGTCCTCATCGGGGATCGCGACGTCGAATTCCTCTTCGATCAAGACGACGAATTCCAGCGCGTCGATGGAGTCCAGTCCGAGTCCCTCTCCGAAGATCGCCTCGGAGTCCACGATGGTCTCCGGCTCGATTTCCAGGCGCAGTCCCTCGACCAGAAGCTCTTTTGCCCTCTTTGCGATGTCTCGGCGATCCATGGGGAATGCGCAACCTTCTACCACGGGTTTGCCTTCGCACAACCGGAGCCGCGCGCTCGCCTAGAGATGCTCGATCACCGCTTCGGCGAAGGCCCGGGTTCCCAGGGTCCCGCCGATGTCGCGGGTGCGCAGCCCGGCGGAGAGGACGCGATCATAGGCCTCCCGGATTCGCTTCGCGCTTGCTCGACAATCCGGATCCGAGCGGGTCTCGCCGAGGTGATTGAGCAACATCACCGCCGACATCAACAGCGCCAAGGGATTGGCGAGATCGCGGCCCGCGATGTCGGGCGCCGATCCGTGCACGGCCTCGAAGACCGCACCTCCATCGCCGAGGTTTGCACCGGGAACGACGCCGAGACCGCCGACGAGACCAGCACAGAGGTCACTCACCACATCGCCGTAGAGGTTTTCCATGAGCAGAACGTCGAAGCGCGAGGGGTCCTGCACCAATCTCATACACCCGGCGTCGATGATCAACGACTCGAAGTCGACCCCGGGAAACTCCTCGTCGTGCACCTTCTGTGCGCAGCGCAGGAAGAGGCCATCGGTGAGTTTCATGATGTTGGCCTTGTGGAAGACGGTCACCTTCTCACGACCGCGGCGGCGGGCATAATCGAACGCCCAACGCGCGATCCGGGTGCACGCATGCTCGGTGGCGACCTTGAGGCTGGTGACGACGCCCGGCGTGATCTCGTTCTCGACCCCGCTGTACAGGCCTTCGGTATTCTCCCGCACCACGACGAGATCCACGTCGGAGTGACGGCTCTCGACACCGGCGAGATTTCGCACGGGACGCACCGCCGCGTAGAGATCGAGCGTCTTGCGGAGCTTCACGTTCACCGACGTGAACCCCTTGCCCACCGGCGTCGTGCAAGGACCCTTGAGGGCGACCCCCGTGCGTCGGACGGCTTCGACGGTGGCGTCGGGCAGGACGTCCCCCCCCTCGTCGAGGGCGGCCTGACCCGCCTGATGCTCGCGCCAGAACAAGGGAGCCCCGGCCTCGTCGAGAACGTGACGGACCGCCTCGGAAACCTCTGGACCGATGCCATCTCCCGGAATCAGGACGACTTCATGAGCCATGAGGAGAGGATAGCGCCGACGCGAACCTTTCGCAGGCCGCCCACGCCTGCCCGCAACCGGATCTGCGGGCGCAGGAGCCTCGCGCTGCCCGGAACGCGGCGCCGCCCCGCGGTGCCGTTGCACGGATGCCATCGGGCGCTACCCTGCCCTGGAAGATGGATGTTCGCTCCTGCGACGTTCTCGTCATCGGCGGCGGTCCGGCCGGCTCCACGGCCGGCCATCTGCTCGCCCGGGCGGGACACGACACCGTCGTCGTCGAGCGCGAGGATTTTCCCCGCTTCCACATCGGCGAATCCCTTCTGCCCGCGAACGTAGCGCTGATCGAACGCCTCGGCGTTCGGGACGAAATCGAGCGGCTCGGCGGGGTCCCGAAATTCGGCGCCCGCATCACGAGCGCCCGGGGCGAGCCCCCCATCCGAATCCGTTTTTCCGATGGCCTGCCCCCGTCCCCGCCGCGGGCGCTGCAGGTCGTACGCGCGACCTTCGACGACATCCTCCTGCGCGCCGCCGCTCGCGCCGGGGCCGAGGTCCGGGAGCGGTGCGAAGCCGAACGGACCGAGCGCGATGGGGAATCGTGGATCACCCACGTGAAGGATGACGCCGGGCGCACATCGACGATCCGCGCCCGGTATCTGGTCGATGCGAGCGGTCGCGACACCTTTCTTGCACGCGCCAGGCGCTCCAAAGAAATGGCGCGCGGACATCGCCGCGTTGCTGCCTATGCCCACTTCCGGGGCGTCCCCCGGGCGGACGGGGAAGAATCGGGGGACATCCAACTCGCGGTGCGCGAGGACGGATGGCTCTGGGTGATCCCGCTTGCCTGCGGAAGTACGAGCGTGGGCCTGGTCGTGCAGAGCGAAGCCCTACGCTCGGCGGGGCGCACGCCGGAGGAGTCCCTCGAGCACGCCATCGCACATACCCCGGCGCTGCGCGACCTGCTCGCCGAGGCGGAACGCATCTCGCCGACGCACGTCACCAGCAACTACTCGTATCATTGTGGTCCGCTCGCGCGGGAGGGAGCTGTCCAGGTGGGCGATGCGATCGCCTTTCTGGACCCGGTGTTCTCGACCGGAGTCTGGCTCGCCATGCAGGGAGGGGCCTCGGCCGCCGACGCGCTCGACGCGTGTCTGGCCAGACCGGAGCGCGCCGCCGGGCTGCTGGAGTCCTGGAGCCGCCAACAGGCGGAGCGCAACGCCTACTACTGGAGGCTGATCGAAGCGTTCTATCGCCCGGAGTTCCTCGACGTCCTCCTACAACCCTCGCAGGCGCCCTTCCTGCGCAGCCTCGTGCCCGCCATGACCAGTGTATTCGCCGGCCTCGGGCCGGGCCCCGTCCGACTCCGGGCACGGTTGCGCCTCTTCGAATTCATCCTCGAGATGCATCGCCGCTTCGAGATTCGCCCGCGCCTCGCGCTCGGTTCGGTCTTCGACGCCTGAGTGCACGGCTTGCGGCCCGCCGATCGACGACGCCGCAGATCCACCCCCGGTGGCCCACTGGCCAGGGACCGCTAGAGCCTGCGGCGGTCGATCTTTCCGCGTTCGTCGTGCGGAAGGACGTCGCGGATCTCGATCGACCGCGGAACCTTGTAGGACGGCAGGGATCGCTCACAGGCACGCAAGACCGTGTCTCGATCCACATCGGACCCGCCAGCGACCACGGCCCGCAGGGCCTCGCTTGCGCGCGAGCGCGCGTAGGGAACAACGACCACATCTCGCACTCCCGGGATCGCACGGATGAACCGCTCGATCTCGATCGGGTGGACCTTATGGCCGTGGATCTTCACGAATTGGCCGATCCGTCCCATCAGATGCACACGGCCCTGCTCGTCGATGCGACCCAGATCCCCGGTCGACAAGATCTGCTCCCCGAGGTCGTCGCCCATGGAAGGTAGGGTCGCCGCCGCCACCGATGCACTGCGCACACGCAGACGCCCGAAACCCTCACCGGCATCGTCGATCTCGATGGACACCCCGTCGAGCGGCTGCCCGACACAACCTTCGGGAAGGTCTTCGGTGCCCTCTCGGTCGAATGCGATCCCACCGCACTCGGTTGCGCCGTAGAAGGTTCGCGGCCGCAGCTGGAAGCGCGCCGCGAAGCTCTCCCGGGTCGATACCGCAAGGGGCGCGCCTGCCGAAATCACCAGACGAAGGGAACCCAGGGAGGTCTCGCCGGTGGAGTTCGATCGGCAGAGAATGTCGAGCAGGGAGGGAACCGTCGGCCAGACCGTGACGGCCGTTTCGCGCACGACCGCAAAAAGCTGCCGCGGCACGAGGTCGGAGACGAGGACCGCCGGCGATCCTTGCAGGATCAGGGTGCCGAGGACGTTGTCGAAGGCATAGGAATGGGCGAGCGGGAGGGTGGTGAGATTCCGGTCCCCGGGACCGATTCCCATCGTCGAGCAGATCTGCGCGATGCCGGCCGACAACGCCGTCCGGGTGACGGCGACCGCGCGTGGTTGCCCGGTCGAGCCGGAAGTGAGCTTCAAGATGGCCGTCCGCTCCGGCAGGCGTGGTGGCGTTCCCACGGCGTCGACCCGATGCGACAGGAGTCCGCTCCTTGCAACCCCAACGCCGGGCGCCGCCAGGGAGGCGTCGCGTAATACCGTCTGGACCCCGAGCGAGCGGGCCAGAGCCTCGACCTCCTCCAACGGCCGTTCACGATCGACGGGAAGGGGAACGCGCTCCTCGCGCCATGCCGCGAGCACCGCCGCGACGAAATCGGGCCCGTTCGGTGCCTGGACCATGGCGATGCACCCCGCGGGCACGCGGGCGTTCCATTGCGTCGCGACGTCGTCGATCTGCCGGGCGAGATCGTCCCTCGAAAGCGTACGCCCCCCCGGGACGTCCAGGATCGCTGGCGCCCCGGGCGCCTCGCGACGCAATTCCTCGAAGCGCGCGAAGGAGATCTCACCCCCGGACGCCACGCTTGCTCCTCCGGCACGCTTTCGCGAGGATGCTGCCGGTGCGCCTCGGACGACGCGCACGGGAAATCATGGATCTCGAGTTGTCGGGCAAGAGGGCACTGATCACCGGGGCGAGCCGCGGAATCGGGCTGGCGACCGCGAAGCGGTTCGCCGCCGAAGGCGTCCGCGTCGCTCTGAACGCGGGACACTCCCGGGATCGGCTCGAGGCCGCGGCCGGCGAGATCGACGGCGCCCTGGCTTGTTTCGCCGACATCTCCGACCCCGACGCGGTCGACGGTATGTTTCGAACCTTGAAGGCAAACTGGGGCGGAATCGACATCCTGATCAATAACGCGGCGGTCACCCGGGATTCTCTGGTCATGATGCTCAAGCCCGACGCCTGGCGCGAAGTGCTCTCCGTCTGCCTCGACGGTGCCTTTCTCTGTTCCCGCGCCGGGCTTCGATCGATGATCGGTAGCCGATGGGGCCGGAGCGTCAATGTCGTCTCGCCCGCCGCATTTCTGGGTAAACCCGGTGCTGCCAACTACGCCGCCGCCAAGGCCGCAGTGGTCGCACTCACCAAATCGCTGGCCGGAGAGTCCGCACGCCATGGGATCACGGCGAACGCCGTCTGTCCCGGCTGGGTCGACACCGAGCTCGTCTCGGATCTCGGAGACGAAGCCCGCGCGGCCGAGGCCGCGCGAATCCCCGCCGGCCGCTTCGGAACCCCGGAGGAGGTCGCTGACGCCATTCTCTTTCTCGCTTCTCAACGCGCCCGCTACGTCACCGGCACCACGCTGACGGTCGACGGCGGCCTCACCATGCGATGAGGTCCCCCGGGGTTCCGGATCGCCGCCGCGTCGTGGTCACCGGCATGGGGGCCATCACCGCGGCGGGAGGGGGCGTGCCCGCGCTCGAGACTGCGGTGCGCGGGACGACGCATCGGTTCCGGGAGGTCGGCCTCTTCTCCACCGAGGGACTCCGCGTCCACATCGCGGGTGAGATCGCCTCGATTCCCGCGAGCCACCGCACCGAGGCCCGCGCCCAGCGACGCTTTTCGCGCTCGGACCGACTCGCTCTGGTCGCCGTGGAGGAAGCCCTGGATCAGAGCCGCCTCGACGTCGCCACGGTGCCACGCGAACGCATCGGTACCGCGATCGGGACCTCGACCGGGGGCCTGCTCGAAACCGAGTCCTACTTCGAGGCCCTGCTGTCCGCAGAGACGAAAACGGCCTGGGACCCACGCCTCCTCTCGACGACGGTGGGTGCGCCGGGCGACGTCGTCGCCGCGACCATCGGCGCGCTGGGCCCTCGCATGAGCCCGTCGACGGCCTGCTCGAGCGGCGCCATTGCCATCGCCATGGGCGCCGCATGGATCCACTCGGGCGCCGCCGACATCGTGGTCGCTGGAGGCACCGACGCCCTTTGTCGCATGACCTACAGTGGCTTCCACGCACTGCAGGCCCTCGCTCCCGCCCCCTGCCGTCCCTTCGATCGCGAACGGTGCGGCCTGACCCTCGGTGAAGGCGCGGGCGCTCTGGTTCTCGAGGACGAGGCGCATGCGCGCGAACGCGGCGTGCCGATCCTCGGGGAGGTTCTGGGCGCCGGAATGTCCTGTGACGCAGAACACCCCACGGCCCCGAATGCCGAGGGAGCAGGCGCGAGCCAGGCACTTGCCGCCGCACTCGACGATGCGCGCACGAAACCGGCAGACGTGCGGTACCTGAACGCCCATGGGACGGGCACGCCGCAAAACGACGCCTGCGAAGCGCGTGCGGTGCGGGCCGTCTTCGGCGATCACACCGACCGACTCCCGGTTTCCTCCACCAAAGGAATCACCGGCCACCTCCTCGGGGCCGCCGGCGCCGTCGAAGCGATCATCACTCTGCTCGCCTTGCGCGGGGGATTCGCTCCGTCGACCGTCGGCCTCCACGACCCCGACCCGGACTGCGCGCTCGATCTCGTCTTCGGCAAACCACGAACGATCGACGCATCGATCGGTGTCTCCAACTCCTACGGATTCGGCGGCAACAACTGTAGCCTCGTGCTGCGAGCGACATGAGCACCCCGATCGCCATCACCGGACTCGGCTTCGCCTCGCCGCTCGGCACGGGTGCCGAGGAGGTCTGGACGGCCTGGAGTAGCGCCGAAAGCGGGATTCGGCGCCTCGCCGGGGACGACCCGCGCCGGGCGCGCGGCGTCGATCCGAGCCCGCTGCCGGAAATCGGGCGCGCCGCGTTCGTGCGCGGGTTCCAGCCTCGGGAACACATCCGTTCTGCCCAACTCCGCCGCATGGATTGGTGCTCGCGCCTATTGGTCGCGTCTGCCGTCCAGGCCGCGGCCGACGCGGGCTTGCCCCTCGACGAACCGCAGGAGCAAGCGCGGACGGGGCTGGTCGTGGGCTCCAGCTTTGGGAACCAGCGCGAAACCGAGGCCTACATGACGCGGGTTCTGCAGCGCGGACCGCGGGCGGGGCAGCCCATCCTCTTTCCCAACCTCGTCCTCAATGCGGCTGGCGGCTATGCGGCCATCGAGCTTTCGATCCGTGGCCCGAACCTCAGTGTCTCCGAACACGATGTTTCCGGAGAGATCGCCATCGTCACCGCCGTGGACCTTCTGCTCGCCGGGCGGTGTGACCGCGTTCTGGTCGGTGGAGTCGACGAGTTCGGCCGCACCTATCTCGACACGCTCCGCCGCCTGCGCCTTCTCGATGACCGCGAAGATGACGACCTTCACGCACAAACGGGAGTGCGCGGCTTCGTCCCCGGGGAAGGGGCCGCCGCCCTCGTGCTCGAACGAGCCGAAGAGGCCCGGGCGCGAGGCCGTGATGCCTATGCGACCATCGGCATCGCCCGCAGCGGCGGCGTATCGGCGCGCGCCCATGCCAGTGGCGACGCTGACGCGATCGTCGCACGTCAGCTCGACCTTCTCGACGCGGGCGTTCCCGATCCCCCGCCCACTTCCGCAATCTTTGGCGGAGCGAGTGGTCTCCGAATCCGCCAGGACGCCGAGGCGCGACTCGGCGCGGCGCTCACCGCGCGCCAGGACCAGGCGCCGGAGCACCTCTCGCTCGACGAACTCGTGGGGAGCTGGGGCGCCCGGGGGGTACTGGCGGGCGCCCTGGCCGCGCTCGCCCTCGCACGCGGCCGGGTCCCACCCTCCACCGCCGAGGCGCCCAATCGAAT
>JAPOLW010000155.1 GCA_029976905.1 bacterium
GTCCCGCTTCCATTGCAACGACGGTACGAACAGGAAACCCGCGGACTGGACGATCTACTGCGCGAATTCATCCCACGCCTCCGGACACTCGCTGGCGACCGGGGCATGCTGCTCGTCGTCTTCGCCGACCATGGGGAGGAATTCCTCGAGCACGGGGGCGTCGATCACCTCCGCCTCTTCGACGAAGTGATGCACGTTCCCCTGCTCTTCCAGTGGTCCGGCCATGTGGCCGAGGGCCGCATGGTGGAGCACGTCGTGTCCCTGACCGACGTGGCGCCCACCGTCCTCGACCTTCTCGGGCTTTCCGGCTTTGCCCGGACCGATGGCGTGAGCCTGGCGCCTTTGCTGCAACCCGCGGAGGCGGCACCCACACGCCGGACCGCCTTCGGCCAGGTCCCCCCGGGCGGCGGCAACCACCGGGAATGGCAATTCATCGCCCGGACCCGAGAGGGGAAATGCTTCGCCAGCGTCGACGAGGAAGGGTCCTACTGCTTCGACCTCGTCGAAGACCCGGCCGAAATGAAGAAGCTCCGTCCGACGGAGGCCACCGGAGCACTCGCCGCCGTCTGGGAGAAGGCCGCCGCCTATCGAGAGGCGGCCCGCGACGCGGTCTCGACGCGGCGAGCGCGCTCGAAGACGGCCCCCGCGCCTCCGGGTGTCGATCCGGCCCGTGAGCGCAAGTTGCGAGCTCTGGGCTACATCGACGACTGATGCCCGCCTTACCACCACCCCCCCCGGCGAGAACCTGGATCGTCGCCCTCCTCGTCGCCGCGGTCTTCTACTTCGGCGCCGCCCTGCTCGCGGTCCTGCCCGTCCTGCCGGCGCCTTCACGCCTGCTCCTCGGACTCGAGAGCGGCCCCCGCAATCTGGATCGCACCGATCAGCAGATGGTGATGGCGACCATCACCGGAAACGCACGGCGCCTCCTGGAACGACCCGCCGTCCTGCAGGAGGAAGGGCAGTGCTTCCCGCTCCCGAAGGCCTATGCGCTCGGGGAACACATGTTCGGCGAGGGGTTGCTGGCGGCCCCGGCGTGGTGGGCCACGCGAGACCCCGTCTTCTCCTTCAACTCCATGCTCGTCCTGCGGCTCTGGATTCCGGCGATGGCGATGTTCGCCTTCGTCTTCCACATCCTCCGCAACCCATGGGCCGCTCTGCTCTCGGGGCTGCTCTACGGCATCCACCACTATCGCGTGACCGACCCCGTACATTCCTTCGTGCACGGTGAAATGTGGCTCCCGCTGGGACTGCTCTGCGTCCACCGACTCTTCGAAGGAGGGCGGTGGTGGCCCGTGATCGGGCTGTCTCTGGCGGTCTCGCTCTCGATTCTCGAGAGTCTCTACCCGCTGCTCGCGGTGGTGATCGTCCTGAGCGTCTACTCGGCGTTCCTCGCGGCCAAGTTTCCGGGACGCGTGCCCCACGTCGCGGGACACATCGCCGCGGCCCTGGTCCTTCCGGTCCTCGTGGCGTGGTGGGTCTTCGCACCCTACCTCGCCTTGAAAGATTCGTGGGGCGTTCTGCAGGGTATCCAACCGCTCTTCGCCAACCTCATCGACTACCTGCCGCGCGGCCACTACTTCCCCGGCGCCGTGCTGCTCGTGCTCGCGACCCTCGGCCTGGCCGATCGCGTGCGCGGACCAAGGAGAACGGCGGCGGGCGATCCGCGCATGGCCATCCTCGCCGCGGGCTTCGCCTGCTTCTGGTCGTCGATCTACACGCTTCCCGTCCCCTTCACCGATGTGCGACTTCCTTCGCCGCTCTCCCTGGGGATCGGCATCGTGCCCGGGCTGGACTCCGCGCGCTCCTTGATCCTGGTCAAGATCGGCTTCATCTCGAGTCTCGCCGTTCTCGCCGGCTATGGCGTCCTCGTACTGATCGGGAAGCGCACGACCCGGACCCGCGCCGCCCTCTTCGGCCTCCTGACCACGGCCGCCCTTCTCGAAACCCTCCACCCGGCGGTACAACCCCTCTTCTACGGACACCGCCCGCAGTTCGAGGCGTACGAGGGCGGCATCGTCGGACCGTATCGCTCCTTCATCGAGCGAGAAGTGGTACCGCCGGTCCTCGACATCCCCATACGGGTCGGACATCTGGCCACCCAGGCCCATTATCTCCAATGGGCCTCCTACCACGGCGGTTCGACCGCCGCGTGTTACAACTCCTTCCCTTCACCGGTCCAACAAGCCACGGCCGAGATCGCGGCTCGCCTGCCCGCGCCCGAAGCCGCGCGCGCCCTCGGCGCAATCGGCTTTACCTCCGTCGTGCTCCACCCCGAGTGGTTCGACGACGACCGGGCCACCGCGACCCTGGCCCGCTTCGCGGCGGGCTCGACGGAGGACTTCTCGCAAAGCGCGCGCGCGGGCCAGCACGTCGTGTTTCGGATTCCACCTCCAACGCAGGTGGATCGGAGCTTCGACGCACTGTCCACGTCTGCGCGGGTCGATTCCGGAGGGACGATCGACGGTGCAGGACCGACCGCGGAGATTCCCTTCTTCTTCACGGCCCGGGCGGGCGCCACCTATCGTCACCCGGATCCGATCGAACCCGCGACGCTGGTCGTCACATGGCGACGAGAGGGAACCGATGCCACCTGGCGCGAGGAGTTTCGCGGGCTTCTCCCTCTGGCGATCGCGGGCGGCGATCAGACCCGACGACGGCTCGACGTACCCCTCCCCCCCACCATGCTCGCCGGGACCTATACAGCCACGATCGCGCGCAGCGCAGAACCCCGACGGACCCTGGCGACGACCCGCGTCGTCGTGCCCGGAGCGGGCGGCTAGGACGGCGGCGGGATCTCGTCGTCGCGGACGAGTAAATTGTCGACCATTCCCTCGGTGATCCCCTTACCGCGGGTGAGGCTTGCCAACGCCTGCCCGGCGGTCTGGAGCAATTCGACACGTCGGCGCCAGAAGACGCGCGCCGCCCGGGGCCGCAGGATCTGCCGCCAGTCGAAATAGCCCATCTCCCAGACGAGCAGCAGTCCCCAGAAGGCCAGATCGGTCGAGAGTCCGCCGGCCGCGATGCGCGTGTGCATTCGCATGGAGATGTGGACGAAGTTGAGAATGTTCTTCTCGACCGCGTCGCGGAGCACGGCCTCGGGAATGGTGATCAGCGTGGCCCACTGGGCAGGGAGTCGATCGAGGCGCTCGGTGCATTTGCGCCGGGCGTCGAGCACCCAGTAGGGCGTGCCCGTATCGGAGGGCACGAAGAAAACGATCGGGCGCGACAGCAGGCGCCCGGCGCCGGGCGGCAGACTCCGGGCAAACGCGACCAGATGTCGCTCGAAGGCGCCATAGTCGGCGCGGATCCCGCTCTCGCGCGCCAACGATTCAGCGATCACGGGCGACACCTCCTCGCCCAGGCGCCGGAGACCTGCGGGGAGATCCTCATAGGCCGAGGATTCCCGCCGTAGAAACCCCCGCTCCGAATCCCATCCCTCGCCGGGTTCCAGCGCATGCGCAACCCGCCCAGCCTTGCAAACGAAGTCGGCGGCGACGCCGGGCGTCACCAGGTGCTCGTTGCAGTGTATCGCATCGGGGTGGAGGAAGCCGACCATGCTCGCAAAGGGAATCGCGTGCTCGGCGTCGAGTTCCTCGACCGCGCGAAGAAACGTCGCGCAATAGTCGCTCGACGTGAGCGACATCCCCTCCCCGTCCGAGTCGAATTCGTAGCAATTCGGGAAGGCCGAGGCGAAAGAGTAGCTCTTGAAGAGGAAGGTCGGGGCTCCGAAGTCCGAACGCATGCGCCGGGCCGCCCAGCCGTTGATCTTGCAATCGTTCAGATTCGCGAGCACATGGCCGCCGGATTCGAGGACGAAGGCGCTATCGTCGAACCCGAATTGGTAGGAGGCAAGCCGGACATCGGGAATGCGATCGAAGATCTCTCCGTGCGGCAATTCGACGACCTGCTCGAAGCCAACCGACTCGATCTCCTTGCGCATGACATCGACGGCGAACTCCGGGATCAAGACGGTGGTCTGCGGACCGCATTCCTTCGCGAGCCGCCGCAGGCTCGGATAATGCAGATGATCGAAGTGATGGTGGGAGACGAAGATGTAGTCCGGCCGCGGCTCGGGGGGTGGGACCGCAGCCGGAAAATGCCACCAGGACCGCCAGTAGCAAGAACCAAAGAGCCACGGGTCGACGAGAAAAGTCGTCTCGGCCGCCTCGATCCACAATGCCGCATGGCCGAGAATCTGGAACCGCATCCCTACAGGCTACGGGTCCCGCGGCGCCGGGACAACGCACTTCGAATGAATCGCCTGCCGCTCGACCGACCCGGCGGCGAACTTGCGACGGCAGCCCGGCGCCCCTAACGCTGGAGAATGAACCGCAGAAACCGATGGTGGTGGGCCCTTCCCCTGTGCCTTGTCGCCGGCGGATGTGCTCGAGATTCGAACGGACCCACGCTGCCAACGTCAAGCGGTGCCCAGGGGAATTCCGCGCCGACCGAGCACACCCGGCGGGCCAATGCCGCGATCGCGGAGCAACTCCGCCTCGAGGACCCGACCGATTTCGAGAACGCCGAACGCGGACTCGTCGCGCGGGAGAAGGCGGTGGTGGTCCGCGACGAGCAAGGACGGACGGTCTGGGATACCCGGCAGTACGACTTCGAGACCGGCGCCGCCCCCGACAGCGTCCATCCGAGCCTATGGCGTCAGGCACGTTTGAACAATCGACACGGACTCTTCGAGGTCGTGCCCGGCGTCTACCAGGTGCGCGGCTACGACCTCGCGAACATGACGATCATCGTTGGAGATACGGGTTGGATCGTCGTCGACCCCCTCACGACCGTCGAGACTGCGGAAGCCGCGCTCGCCCTGACGCGCGCGCATCTTGGCGATGCCCCCATCAAGGCGGTGATCCTGACCCACAGCCACATCGATCACTTCGGGGGGATGGCGGCGGTGGGTCGTGCCGAGGACGTGGCATCCGGTCGCGTGCGGATCATCGCTCCGAAGGGCTTTGCAGAAGAAGCTACGAGCGAGAACGTGCTCGCAGGCGTGGCGATGGGACGGCGGGCCTCCCTGATGTACGGCTTCGGCCTCGAGCGCAGCCCCCGCGGCCACGTCGGATCGGGGCTCGGCAAGGAGCCGGCCCGGGGTTCCTTCCAGATTCTGGCGCCGACCGACGTGATCGACCGCACGCCGCAGGAGATCGAGATCGACGGTGTCGACTTCGTCTTCCAGTACGCGCCCGAATCCGAGGCGCCCGCGGAGTTGACCTTCTATCTTCCCGGGAAAAAGACCTTCTGCGGCGCCGAGATCGTCTCCCGCAACATGCACAACCTCTACACGCTGCGCGGCGCCAAGGTGCGAGACGCCCTGCGCTGGAGCGGATACATCGACGAGGCCCTCCAGCGTTTCGACGACATGGAGGTCGTCTTCGCCAGTCATCATTGGCCGACCTGGGGTCGAGAAGCGGTGGTCGATTACCTGAAGAAGCAGCGCGATGGGTACAAATTCATCCACGACCAGACGCTGCGTCTGGCAAACACGGGGAAAACCCCGCGCGAGATCGCCGAGGAACTCGAATTTCCACCGGCGCTCGCTGAGTCGTTTCCGAACCGCGGCTACTACGGGACACTCCGCCATAACGCGAAGGCCGTCTATCAACACTATTTTGGATGGTACGACGGCAACGCGGCGAACCTCGACCCGCTCCCGCCCGAGCAGGAGGCCCGGAAATTCGTCGAATTCATGGGCGGTCGGGACGCCGTCCTCGAGAAGGCCCGCGGTGCCTATGACGAGGGCGAATACCGCTTCACCGCGACCGTTCTCGACAAGGTCGTGTTCGCAAACCCGGACGACGAGGAAGCCCGCGCGCTCCTCGCCCGCACCTACGACCAGTTGGCCTATCAGTCCGAATCTGGCCCCTGGCGCGACGTCTACCTGAGCGCGGCCCTCGAACTTCGCGAGGGCCCGATCGGCTCGACCATCGACATGAAGGCCGCCGCGAACCTTCTGCGGGAAATGCCCGTGCACCGCTTCTTCGACGCGATCTCGGCCCGCATCGACGCCCGGGCCGCCGAGGGCCGGGACATGACCGTCAACTTCATCTTCACCGATCTGGATCGTTCCTTCGTTCTGCGCCTCGAGAACTCGGTTCTGAACTACCGCGAGGCACCTCCCGATCCCGACGCCGAGGTCACCGTGGCACTGACCCGCGACCTCTGGCTACGACTCGCGACAGGTCAGGCGGGTCTTCGTGACCTGGTCTTCTCGGAAGAAATCGACATCGATGGCAGTCGCTTGTCCCTCCTGACCTTCTTCGGGCTGCTCGAGGCCCCCGAGGCGAATTTCCCGATCGTGACGCCCTGAGCGAAGGGGTCCACCCGAGGACGAACGCGCCGCTTTCCCCCCGGCCAGGTCTGGTCTACGTTCGGTCCCATGAGCGCCTTACCGCACCGATCACCACTCCTTGTCCTCACCGTGGTTCTGCTGGCGACGGGAACGCCCGCCTCCGCGGAGAGGAGAGTTCTTCAGGAAGAGGAAGGCATCCGGGTCGAAGAGCAACCCGGGCCTGGACGCACCCTTCCCGTTCTCTTCGGCACGACGACGATGGCGGCGACGCCAAAGCAGATTGCCGACTGGATCGGCGCCGTGCACACCTACACGGACTGGCAGCACAACTGCGAGGAAGCCCGGGTCCTTCCCCAACCCGACGGAAGCACCCTCACCTACAACCGGGTGGGCTCTCCGTGGCCGGTATCGGATCGCGACATCGTTCTGACATCGACGCGGGTCGACGAGGAGGACGGTCGGATCCGAATCCAGTTCCGCGAGACCACCGCGGCCAATGCGCCCGAAGACACCGGTGCGGTCCGGATGCCGCGTCTTCGAGGCTCGTACGACCTCACACCGACCGAGGGCGGCACTCTGGTCGTCTACAGCATCGACTCCGATCCCGGAGGTAGTCTTCCGACCTGGTTGGTTCGGCAGGCGAGCAAAGCCCTTCCCTACGAGACTCTGAAGAATCTGCGGGCCCGCGCCGAGGCCGGCCCCCCGCCGGGCCCTTGAAGGCCTTTCCCCTCCATCCCGCGCTTCGACCCGCCACGGCAAGCGGCGGCGCGATTCGCTATCGTCGGAAGATGAAGAGCGTTTTCCGAGCCACTGTCTTCGTTCTCCCATTGCTCGCCGCGATCGGATGTTCGACCGCGATGCAGGACCGGATCGCGCGCAACATCGTCGAAGGGCGGATTGCCGATGGCTCCGCGGTGGACCTCGACCGTCCCGGCCTCCAGGTCCTGATCTGCGGCTCGTCCGGCCCGCTCCCGGACCGGGAGCGGGCCGGTCCCTGCGTTGCCGTCATCGCGGGCGGTCGATTCTTCCTTGTCGATGCCGGCGACGGAAGTGCAAACAACTTTGGCCTCTGGAACATTCCGATGCAGCGGGTGGATGGAATCTTTCTCACCCACTTCCACTCCGACCACATCGCCGAAATCGGCGAGTACAATCTGCAAACCTGGGCCGCAGGCCGCGACGCACCCTTGAAGGTCCATGGGCCGGTCGGCGTGGACCGGGTCGTCCTCGGCTTCAACACGGCCTACGAATTGTCACGCGCCTATCGCACCGCGCACCACGGGGCCGATTTCCTCGACCCCGACGTGGGTCTCCTCGAGGCCCACACGATCCCGCTCGGCCCCGAGGCCAAACCCGGCGACAGCGCCCTCGTTCTCGACGAGGGCGGGCTGGTCATTCGTGCCGTGGTGGTGGATCACGCGCCCGTGTCGCCTGCGGTCGGCTACCGCTTCGACTACGGAGGGCGATCGGTCTTCGTGACCGGGGACACTCGCGGTTCGAACGCGGTCGCTGCCGCGGCCTCTGGGGTCGACGTCCTCGTGCACGACGCCATGGCCCACCACTTGATCAAGGTGGCGCATGACGTCGCGGCCGAGCAGGGGCGCGAGCGGCAGGCGCACATCACCGAGGACATTCCCGACTATCACGCGTCGGTCGTCCAAGCCGCGCAGGTCGCCCAGGAAGCGCAGGCGCACCTCCTCGTGCTCTACCACCTCGTGCCCCCCCCCACGAACTTCCTGG
>JAPOLW010000156.1 GCA_029976905.1 bacterium
GGCACGACGTTGAGAACCCCCGGGGGCAGGCCGACCTTCTCGGCCGCCTCGGCCAGGAGGTAGGCATCCAACGGCGTTTCCGGCGCCGGTTTCAGGACGATCGGCACCCCGGCCGCCATCGCCGCCCCGAGCTTGATGGCGCTGATGAAGAGCGGCACGTTCCACGGAATGATGCACGCCGCCACCCCGACCGGCACCCGACGCACCAGGTTGGGGCCGAGCAGTCCCGCGCGGTGTTCCTCGAAGGCAAAGGCGGGCGCCAGTTCGGCGAACGAATCCAGAAGCATGGTGGCGGCCATGACCTGACCGACCAGGCACCACGACGCCGGGCTGCCCATCTCGGCGGTGATGGTGTCGGCGAACTCCTGCGACCGCGCCTGGATCTCCTGCGAAAGCGCGGTGATGAGAGCGGCCCGCTCGGCCGGCGGCATCGACGGCCACGGTCCGCGCTCGAGAGCCGCGCGCGCCGCGGCGACCGCCCGATCCATGTCGGCCGGCGTCGCTTCGGGAACGCGCGCGATGACCTCCTCGGTATAGGGCGAGATCACGTCCAGCGTCCCGCCTCCGGCCGCCTCGACCCAGGTTCCGCCGATGAAAAAGTGCTCTTTGGTGATCATTTCTCTCCGTCCTGCGGCTCGGCGCTTCGCGTCGGGCTCGCGCCATCGACCCACTAGGGTATACCGATTCGATGCCATCGATCGAGATCTCACCGGATCGCACCCGCATCGGCTGGATCGGCCTCGGGGTGATGGGCGCCTCGATGTGCGGTCACCTCGTCACCGCGGGATACCGGACCACGGTCTTCACCCGGACGCGCAGCCGGGCCGAGTCGCTGCTCGGCCGCGGGGCGCAGTGGGCGGACTCGCCGGCGGAGGTGGCGCGACAGAGCGACGTCGTCTTTTCGATCGTAGGCTTCCCCCGCGACGTCCGCGAGGTCGTCCTCGGCACCGAGGGTGTGCTCTCGACCCTCGCCCAGGGCGGGATCGTGGTCGACATGACCACCAGCGAACCTTCCCTCGCCGTGGAGATCGATGCCGCCGCGAAGGCACGGGGCGCCCATGCGGTGGATGCGCCGGTCTCGGGCGGCGACATCGGCGCGCGCGAAGCGCGCTTGTCGATCATGGTCGGCGGAGAGCGGGCCGTCGTCGAATCCCTGCAACCGTGCTTTGCGGCCATGGGCCAGACGATCGTACACCAGGGCGAGGCCGGCGCCGGTCAGCATACAAAGATGGTGAACCAGATCCTGGTGGCCAGCGGCATGGTCGGGATCTGCGAGGCTCTGCTCTACGGACACCGCGCCGGACTCGACCTTCCGACTGTCCTGCAATCCGTCTCCTCGGGGGCGGCCGCCAGCTGGGCCCTTTCCAACCTGGGCCCCCGCATCATCGAGGGGGATTTCGAGCCCGGCTTTTTCGTCGAGCATTTCGTCAAGGATCTCGGGATCGCCCTGGCCGAAGCGGAGCGCCTCGGACTCGCCCTGCCCGGGCTGGCACTTGCGCGGCAACTCTACGTCGCCGTCGCGGCGCAGGGCCATGGTCGCTCGGGAACCCAGGCCCTCCAACTTGCGCTGGCGTCCCTCTCGGGGCAGTCGTGGACGCCAACGAAAGAGCCCACATGACCCGAGATCTTCCACCGATTCGCGGAGAATCCTGATGTCCCGCACGCGCGCGCGACGCATCCTCTTCGTCGCCGGACTTCTTCTCGTGCCAGTTCCCCTGTTCGGGTTGGCGGATGCTTTCGTGCCGACGACACGACTGGCCGAGTTGGCGTTGGTGGTTGCCGTCACCATCGCGGCCGAGGGCGCGGGCGGAGTGGCAGCGCTTCTCTTCGGCCTCTTCGCGGTGCACGTGCTCGTCTGGGCTCTCGCCCTGTGGTGCGCCGCCTGGCTGCTGTCGTGGACCCTCGCGAGACTCGGCCCGCTTGCCCTCGGACGGATCACCGTCGCTGCGGTGCTGATCGGTGTGATTGGTGCCAGCCTCTTCCGGATCTACGACACACCGTTTCACGCAACCCTCCCGCACGCGACGCTCCTGGAGCTCTACCCATGAGGATCGCCGGCCGATGCAGCGCCCTGGTGCACGTCCTGCTGGCGGCCACCGCGAGCCTCGCTCTCGGGACCGACGCCGACGGCCCGCCCTTCGCGCGAACCGAGACGCGCGAGCCGTGTGCGGACCATGCGCCGCTGCGCCGACCGTTCTTCGGTGACCTGCACGTCCATACCGCCCTTTCCTTCGACGCCGCCGGCCAGGGAACCCGGGCGCGCCCGCGCGACGCGTATCGCTTCGCCCGCGGCGAGCCCCTGGGGATCCAACCCTTCCGGCCCGACGGTACCGCGGAGCAGACCATCGCCCTGCGTCGACCGCTCGACTTCGCCATGGTCTCCGACCACTCCGACCTCTTGGGCGAGACCCGGATGTGCCAGACGGCCGGCTTGCCGGGCTACGACTCCTGGGTCTGCACGGTCTTCCGACAGTGGCCGCTGCTCGGCTACGCGCTCATCAACAGCCGCTACTCCATGGAGGAACCCGAGCGCATGAGCTTCTGTGGGCCCGAGGCGCGCGACTGTCTCGACGCTGCCGTGGGGCCGTGGGAGGAAATCCAGAGTGCCGCCGAGGAGGCCTACGACCGCACTTCGGCCTGCCGGTTTACGAGTTTCGTCGGCTACGAATGGACCGGCATGCCGGGCATGGCCAACATCCATCGCAACGTCGTCTTTCGCAACGAACGCGCGCAGTCCAGACCCACGACCTTCGTCGAACACCCAACCGCCCGCGCGCTTTGGGCGAAATTGGAGTCGGAGTGCCTCGAGCGCACCGACGGCTGTGACGTTCTCGCAATCCCGCACAATTCCAACGTGAGCAAGGGAATGATGTTCGAGGTCGAAGACGAATCCGGGCAGCCGATCGATCGTGCCGAAGCCGAGCGACGTGCCCGGTTGGAGACACTGGTCGAAATCACCCAACACAAAGGCGACTCGGAGTGCCGGCTCGACGGCCTCGCCCGCGACGAATGGTGCGGCTACGAGAAATTGGGCTACCCGACCCTTGCCGACGAGGCCCGTCCGACTTCGGCTTCGGTCCCGCCGCGCGTGCACGCGCGCGAGGCGCTGGCCGAAGGCCTCCTGCAGCAGGCACGTCTGGGCGCCAACCCGTTTCGCTTCGGCCTCATCGGTTCGACCGACACCCACCTGGGCGCGCCCGGCCTGGTCGAGGAGGACGCCTTCGTGGGACACGCGGCGGGTCCCGTGACCCGCCGCATGGAAATCCCGCCGCTCCCGGACAGTCCGAACTACAACCCGGGCGGATTGGCGGTCCTCTGGGCAGAGGAGAATTCGCGGGACGCCCTTTTCGAAGCGATGCGGCGCCGGGAAGCCTACGGAACGAGCGGGCCCCGTATCGTGACCCGTTTCTTCGGCGGCTGGTCGTACCCACTCGATGCCTGCGCCAACGGGGAACTCGCCGCGCTCGGATATCGCGACGGCGTCCCCATGGGGGGCGTCCTGCCGGGCACGCAATCGGGCGCAGCACCCCGTTTTCTGGTGGCGGCGTGGAAGGATGCGGGGACTCCCGCGCACCCGGGAACACCGCTCGAACGTCTGCAGATCGTAAAGCTCTGGGAGGAGAACGGGGAGGCCCGCCAGCAGGTCCACGACGTCGCGCGCGCCCCCGGCCCCCCTGGACGTGTCGATCCGTCCTCGTGCGCGATCGACAGCGGCGGTGCGGAGTCCCTATGCACGGTCTGGGAGGACCCCGACTTCGACGACGCACATCCGGCCCTGTACTATGTGCGCGTACTCGAAAGCCCCACGTGCCGGTGGACCCAGTACGCGTGCAATGAAAACGGGGTCGACTGCGACGAGCCATCGACGATCGCGGACGGATTGGAGGCCTGCTGTGATCCCGACGTCCCCCGGGTGATCCAGGAGCGCGCCTGGACTTCCCCGATCTGGTTCGAGCCCGTTTCCTGAGAGACCGGGATCACGACGCCGCACGTCGCTCCGGGAGTTCCTGCAAAATCAGACGGCCGGGAGTTCCTGCAAAATCAGACCGAGAGAGCGTGGATCTCGGGCAGCATCGCCGAGGCGCGTTCGAGGAATTCGTTTGGATCCATCAGTGGGGAGAGCACGAAGCGCCGCGCGCCGCTGCGCGCGAAGCGTTCGATCTGCTCCAGGCAATCCTCCGGGCGACCGAGCAGGCAGTATTTGTGCGCAACCTCGTCGAAGGGGCGATTGTAGATCGCCTGCAACATCGTGACGGCGCTCGTATGGGCCGACTCGAAGTCGTCGTCCAGGATCGTGAAGATGAAGCAGTCCGAACGAAAGTCCACGTCCTTGCGTCCGGCCCCACTTGCGTGCGTCCGGATGCACTCCATGGGTTCGGCATTCATCTCGGGCGAGCACATGAGCGAGCTGTAGCCATCCCCGAGTCGACGCGCGCGGCGCATGGCCGGTGCCTTGCGTCCCCCGACGATGAACGCCGGCCCACCCGCCTGGAGAGGAGCCGGTGAAAGTTCGACGGGACCGAAGGAGAAGTGCCGTCCCTCATGCGAAACCCGCTCCCCCGACCAGAGCTTGCGCAGAACCTCGACCCCCTCGTTGGCACGACTTCCGCGCTCGTTGCGCGGAACACCGCAGGCTTCGAACTCCGGTGGAAATTCCCCACCGACGCCGATGCCAAGGTCGAGGCGCCCGCCGGAGACGACATCGACGGTCGCGGCCACCTTCGCGGTCGTCGTCGGATGTCGCAGGGGCAGCAGATAGACGCTCGTCCCGAGGCGAACCCGCTCGGTGACCCCTGCCATGAAGGAAAGCAGGGTGAGCGACTCCAAAAGAGGCACGTAGAAGGAGATGTGATCGCCGACCCAGATCGAATCGAACCCCATCTCCTCGATGCGCCGGGCCGTTTGGAGAATGTCCGGCCGCTGTTGGGCCGTCATGACGACACCGCACTCGACCCGGCCCGGCAGAATCAGCGGATCCGTCACCACCCGGCCCTCTGCTCGAAAATCTGCGCCATCGACCGGCCTTCTATGCCAACATGAGTCGCATGTCCATTTGCATCCGCAGGCCCGGCAACGGAAAACGCAGGGCATGAAGTTCTCTATCGGCCTCGCCACCGATCGAATCCAATTCGGCTCCGAATTCGTCGGCGCTGCGGCCATCTCGGAGATCGCGCGTGCCGCCGAGGGCGCCGGTTATCACGCCTGTTTCGTCACCGACCATCCCTATCCCGTGCAACGCTGGCTCGATGGCGGAGGACACCACGCCCTCGATCCCTTCGTCGCGCTCACCGTGGCCGCCACCGCGACCACCCGGATCCGGCTGCACACGCACATCATCGTCCTTCCCTATCGCAATCCGTTCCTCGTGGCGAAGACGGCACTCACCCTGGATCTCGTCTCCGACGGACGGCTAATCCTCGGCGCCGCCGCCGGCTATCTGCGGGGAGAGTTCCAGGCCCTGGGCGCGGACTTCGACGCCCGCAACGAGCTCTCCGACGAAGCGATCATCGCGATGAAGCGTGCCTGGACCGAAGACGACGTGCGGATGCAGGGGCGCCATTTCAACGCGCGCGGCAACACGATGCTGCCCCGCCCGGTCCAGAAACCACACCCCCCGCTCTGGATCGGTGGAAATTCACGGCAGGCGATCCGGCGTGCCGTCACCCTGGCGCAGGGCTGGGTCCCCTTCCCCAACTCGGCGACCATGTCGCCGTTCACCCGGAGTCCCGTCCTCGAAACGGACGATCAACTGGCCGAACGCATCACCTACGCCCGCGACCATGCCGCGAGCATTGGACGCACCGCACCTCTCGACATCTGCTATTCCCTCGAAGGACCGGGTGCGGAGCCGCCCGACGCTGCAGTCCTGCGCGAACGCATCGCACATCTCGAGAGCCTCGGCGTGAACTGGCTCACCGTTGGCTTCCCCGCCTCGGACCGGGCCTCCTACATCGCTCGCCTCGAAGCCTTCGCCCGAGCGGTCTTCTAGCCCCCTCCACGACCTTTGCACCGGGAGAGGATCGCCGCATGCTCGAAGCCGCCGAGATTGGACGCACCCAGAGCCGCAAGACATACGAGAGCCGCCTGCCCGCGCTGCGGGTCGATCTGCTCAACGCGCAATTCGACCTTCGCGAGGCTTCCTTCCCGGTGATCCTCCTCGTCGCCGGCGACGACTGGATCGGCTGCAACGAATTGATCAACGTTCTGCACGAATGGATGGATGCGCGCTTTTTGCAGACGAATGCCTTCGGACGCCCGAGCGAAGAGGAGCGCGAGCGTCCCCGCTTCTGGCGTTACTGGCGCACGCTTCCCGGGAGGGGTGAAGTCGGGCTCTTCGTGAGTGCCTGGCCCGAGAATGCGATCGCCGATCGCCTGCGCAAGAAGGAAGGCAAAGCGGGCTTCGAACGGCGCCTGGACCACATCTCACGCTTCGAGGAAACCCTGGTGGCCGAGGGCGCCCTGCTCCTGAAGTTCTGGCTACACCTACCCAAAAAAGAATTGCAGAAACGCCTGGCCCGGGCGCGCAAGAAGCCCAATGAGCATTGGCGCGTCGGGGCGGTCGACGGCTCCATCTTCGAGAATTGGGATCGCTTCATGCCCTTGGCCGAGCGCTTACTCTCGCGCACGAGCACGGGGGCCGCCCCCTGGCACGTCGTCGAGAGCACCGACGAGCGATACCGAAACCTGACCGTAGCCGAAACCATCCTCCGCGCCTTGCGGGAACGCCTCGCCACGGCAGACGAACGGGAGGCGCCGCAGGTCACCGTCTCTGCAACACCGGAGGATGTGGCCAGACGCAGTTCGCCTTCCGACGGCGTGCTCGCTCGCGCCGACCTCGCCTCGCGCGTCTCCGGCGAGGTGTACGAAAGGACTCTGGCGCGTGGACAACGCCGACTCCGCAAGCTCTCGGAACGCGCGCGGCGAAAAGGCGTCTCGTCGGTCCTGGTCTTCGAAGGCTGGGACGCGGCCGGCAAGGGCGGGACCATCCGCCGCCTCACCGGCGCGCTCGATGCGATCGACTATCGCACGATCCCGATTACGGCACCTTGCCCCGAAGAACAGGCGCACCACTACCTCTGGCGTTTCTGGCGCCACCTCCCCCGCGCCGGCCGTATGTTGATCTTCGATCGGAGTTGGTACGGACGGGTGCTCGTCGAGCGGGTCGAAGGATTTGCCTCACGCGACGCGTGGCAGCGCGCCTACGCGGAAATCCGGGACTTCGAAGAGCAGATCGTCGAGCACGGCATTCCCCTGGCCAAGTTTTGGCTGCACATCGACCCCGAAACCCAACTCGAGAGGTTCCGTGCCCGGGAGTCGACCCCCTACAAGAAATACAAGATCACCGACGACGACTATCGGAACCGCGACCGCCGGGACGACTATGTCGTCGCGGTCGAGGAAATGATCGCGCGCACCGGAACGGAGGCCGCTCCCTGGGTCGTGGTGCCGGCAAACGACAAGAAGTCGGCTCGGCTCCAGGTCCTCGATGTAGTCTGTCAGACCCTCGAGAAGGCGCTGTGACGCCCGCGTGAATGGAGCCGATGGGAGTCGAACCCACGACCTCTTGACTGCCAGTCAAGCGCTCTCCCAACTGAGCTACGGCCCCTCGCGTCAATTGATGGCCGTTGCTTACGGGATCCTCGGTGGCGGTGCAACGCTGCGACCCCCCGGGCACCCTCCGACCTTTCGCCCCCCCGGCCGCCGGGGGCACGGGCGGCCGCGCCATCCGCGCGTGCCCGCCCAACCACCTCAGCGGCGCGCGCGCGCCGCTCGGGCCCGTTTTGCGCCTGCGGTGGGCGGAGAAACCGGCTCGGCCTCCTGTGCGCGCTCCCAGATGTCGGCGGCGTGGCGAAGCGCCTCCTTGCTCGGCTTGGCATCTCCGAGCATGCGCGCCAGCTCACGCAGGCGCCACGCCGCGTACGCCACCGCCGGATCCTCCACGTCGTCGTCCGTGTCCACGTCGGACGCCTCGGCGTTCGTCTCCGCGTTCGCGATGGCGGTCTCGCGCTCAATCTCGAGCTCGACCAATCTTCGACTCT
>JAPOLW010000157.1 GCA_029976905.1 bacterium
ATTGTACGGCGAGTAACAATCCCGCCAGGACGGGGCAAGGAGAGCCGCCGTATCGCGCTTCGGGGGTCTTCCCAGGGCCGAGGCGCACAACTTTGTCCGTCGCCCAAACCCTGCCCGCGCACCCGCGGCTGGCCCTCGTGTCGGAAAACCGGGGGTTTTCCTCGTTGCCGTTGGCGAATTCGCGACGCCGATCGGCCTGGATGGGACGCTCTTGAACGCACGCGTACGAAATTGACCACGACCTGACGCATTACGTCCAGAGCCAGGAATCCCGCGAGAGCCGCCGCACCTTGTTTCAACATATTGATTTTTCAAGTTTTTGACCTGGCAGCCGCCTGACACGCCTCCTGCGGACACGCCATGGCGTCATCCTTGCATTACGGGTGCTGCGTCGCGACGCAGACTGCGATGCGACGGGGACCCCGGGGAATACCGGCAAGAGAGGGAGAGGACAGGCATGGACCGCGAAATACAAGGCCGATCGGAACAGAGTGGACCCACGGAATACATGGGTCTCGTCGGAAGGCACCCCGCCATGCAGCGGGTCTTCCAGTTGATCCGCAAGGTCGGCCCGGCCCAGACATCGGTTCTGATCACCGGGGAAAGCGGCACCGGCAAGGAGCTGGTCGCGCAGGCCATCCACCGGCTCTCGCCGCGGAAATCGCGGAATTTCGTCCCCGTGCATTGTGGCGCCATCCCCGAAGATCTGCTCGAGAGCGAGCTTTTCGGACACGTAAAGGGTGCCTTCACGGGTGCTCTCGCGGCGCGCACCGGCCGTTTCCAACTCGCTCACGGCGGCACCGTCTTTCTCGACGAGATCGGGGAGATGAGTTCTCGGTTCCAGGTCAAGCTCCTCCGGGTCCTCGAAGACGGTTCGTTCGAGCCGGTGGGCGGCACCTCGACGTTGCATACCGACGTCCGCGTCGTCGCCGCGACGCACCGCGATCTGCGCAGCATGGCGCAGGACGGCGCTTTCCGTGAAGATCTGCTGTACCGGCTCGACGTCGTGGAAATCCACCTCCCCGCCCTGCGCGAACGCCGCGAGGACATCGGGTTGATCGCCGAGCACTTTCTGGCCCGTCTCCAGCAGACGCGCGGCCTGCCCCGCTTCGAGCTGACGCCCGAAGCCCGGCAGGCGCTCCTCGCCTATGACTGGCCGGGCAACGTCCGCGAATTGCGCAACGTGCTCGAGCGCGCCGCCGTGCTCGCCGAGACCCCGGGCCTGATCGCCCCTTGCGATCTGCCGCCGGCGATCGCCGAAAACGCCGGGGGCGCCGTCCCAATGGGGTCGAACATCGCCGGTGATCCTGGGCGACCCTGGGACTTTGACGCGGAAGGTACTGATTTCTATGCCGAAATGGAGGAATTCGAGCGAAAGATGATCGGCCGCGCCCTGCAACTCGCCGAGGGCAGCAAGCGCGAGGCCGCCCGCCTCCTCCAGGTCAACCGGACGACGCTGCTCGAAAAGCTCAAGCGGCGCGGATGGGAGCTGCGCGACGGCTCCCTCGAACCCGTCGCCCTTGCCAGCGACGATCCCGGAGGCGCGCAGGAGCTGCGACGGGGGCCCGCCTCCTTCCAGCCGGCACCGGCCACCCGTCCCTGGCGCGAGAAGAGGCTTGCCGCAGCCGGCGGCTGACCCCCCGCGACGATCGCACTGCGGACGGGAGAACCCGCTGTAAGAACCCAGGGCCCCGGTTCGTCTTTTGGACGGTTTATTCTGGCCCGGAGAAGAGCTTCTGCCGGCCGTGGCGTCCGGCCCATCCGAGGCCCGACCGGCAGACCTCGAGTGGGTCGGTGTGGTTGTAAAGGGGTCGTGGAGTTGGTAGGACACAGCGGTCGTAGCACGGGGCCCTTCTCCCGAAGCGCTATTTCCCGAGGCGCCCGGCGGGGTTGGAGCTACGAGTTTTTCGGCTATCATCGCAAAATCGATTTCGAGATAAACAAATCTCATAGGTGGCGTTCCCGGGCAGGAGACAAACCTGCCGGCGGGGAGAAAGGAGCTGTAACGTGAAGCGAGAGAGGGGTTTGCTGGTCGCACTGGCTGCGGCAGGCGCAATGGTTTTTGGATGGAGTGGAGTTGGCTCCGCTCAAGGTGTTGGACAGTCGGGCGAGGGGTATTCGTACACCCAGCCGGCTGCCGAGCTGATCGCGCCGTATGACACGCGCGCGGGGCGCGTGACCTTCCTGGTGGCGAGCAACGTGAGCGGCCGTGCGGTCTCCACGCACTGGATCTTCTGGAACGATAGCTGCAGCGAAGAGGTCGATTTTTCGATCTGCCTCACGCCCAACGACACCATCGTGGTCGATCCGACCAACATGAGCGCCGTTGGCGCAGACAACCAGCCGGTTGGCCCGCAGATCTCCCTGACCGATCGGCGTGGCCTGGTGACGATCGTCGCCTACGAGACGGACGACGCGTGCTCGCCCTACGGGCCGGACACCTCGATCGCGGACAACACGATCGTGGGTTCCTTCACCTTCGCGGACACCGATGACGGCTACTCGTTCGGTAACGACGCCCTCGGGCTCGGAACCAACCAGGGTTCGGTCGGCCCGACCGGAAGCGTTCAGGTCCCCGGCAACCCGGGCGATCGCTTCGAGTTCACCGTACAGACCTTCAACCCGACCACGGTCGAGAACAGCGTCGTCGTGCTTTCGCACATCGCGGAGCTGGCCGCTCTCGGCGACAATCGCCCGAACGGATACGTCGTTCCCGGGACCCCCGCGATCGTGCTCAACACGAGCTTCATCGACACGACCGAGATCCCGACCTCCCTGCCGGACATCCGGGTGAGCTGCACGAAGTTCTTCACCGTGGATGAGAGCGACCCCCTCATCCCTGCGACCACGACGGTCGAGTCCTCGGGCATCGTCCGTCTCCAGCCTCGGGGCCAGTTCCCGGTCGGCGGTTCCACGTACCTCTACGGCATCGTGGGCCAGGCGGTTGGTTCCCTTGGTTCGAGTGCAAGCGTGAAGGTCGAGACGCTGGAGGGTTCGCCCTCGCCGGCCTTCATCGACGGCATCGATCAGAACCTCTTCTGAAATCCTTCGGGATCTGAAGAACGAGACGGAGGCGCCCGGGGAAACCCGGGCGCCTTTTCTCGTTCTGGCGAAGGCCCGGAGCGGGGTCCACCAGGCCAACTTGCGGATCTGGCCGCTTTCTGTCGTTAGTTCTTGGGTGTTGGACCAACGTGGTGGATGGCTCGTCGTCGCGGTTTTCGTCCTCGCCGTACTCGGCTCGGACGCCTCCGCGCAACTCGGAATGGGTGGGGGGCAAGGCGGCACGGGAGGGGTTCCCGGCCAGGGCGCGGCCCAGGGTTCCGGCGGCGGATCGGGACCGGATGTCGATGCCCTCGGGGCCGAGCTCCGCGACGAGAACCCCGCCGTGCGGCTGGAAGCCGTAAAGTCACTGGCCGAGGCGGCCAAGGACGAAGACGCGATCCGGCACCTGATCGACGCGACGGCGGATGCGGACACCCGGGTGCGCTTGAAGGCGATCGACTGCCTGGGCAACGCACGGGCGAGCGCCGCGACCCCCGTCCTGGTCCAATCCCTCTATCTGCGCGACAGCGCTCCGTGGCTCAAGCAGCGTATTTTGGTTGCGCTGGGCAAGATCGGCGACCCGCGCGCCGCAAAGCCCATCGCGGACTTCCTCGACCGCGATGTCGGGGCCGACTTGATCGGGACAGCGATTTTCTCGCTGGGCGAGGTCGGAAACGAAAGCTCGATTCCGGCACTGCAACGCCTCGCCGGCGGGACCGAGAACGAGCGCCTCGAACTCCTGGCCGGCGATGCGATCGGAAAGATCCGCGCGCGCCAGATCAATCCCGAAGTGCAGATCCAGGCCCTGCGCCCGCAGCCGGGCGACGTAAAGCGGCCTGCGACAGCCAGCGCCGGTGCACCGCTGGCCGGATTCTGACCGGGTCCACCACGCCCGACGGAGCCTCCACGCCATGCCGAACGACGAGAACCCGAACCGGAAAACGGCCTCCGGCCTGCCCCTCAAGCCCATCTACGCTGCCACCGATGCTCCCCAGGCCGGCGGGGCGGCGGGCGCCTACCCGTTCCTGCGGGGCCCCTACGAGACGATGTACCTCGAGCGCGGCTGGACCATGCGTCAATTCGCCGGCTTTGGAAGCCCCGAGGACACCAATCAGCGGTTCCACTTTCTCCTCCGGCAAGGACAGCAGGGACTTTCGACCGCGTTCGACATGCCCACCCTCATGGGGTTCGACGCCGATCATCCGCGCTCCCGCGGCGAGGTCGGCCGCGAGGGTGTTTCGGTCTCGACGATCGAGGACATGAAGATCCTCTTCGACGAGATCCCCCTGGCGGACGTCACCACCTCGATGACCGTCAATTGCACGGCATCGGTGCTTCTCGCCATGTACCTCGCGATCGCCGAGGAACGGGGCATCCCGTGGTCGGCGCTGGGGGGCACGATCCAGAACGACATGCTCAAGGAGTTCATCGCCCAGAAGGAATGGATCTCGCCTCCCGAGCCCTCGGTCCGCGTCGTCGCGGACATGATCGAATTCTGTGCGAAGGAAGTGCCCCGCTGGCACCCTGTTTCGATCAGCGGCTATCACATCCGCGAAGCCGGAGCGACCGCGGTCCAGGAGCTCGCCTTCACCCTGGCCGATGGGATCGCGTACGTCGAAGAGGTCGTCGGTCGAGGCCGCCTCGAAGCCGACGACTTCGGGCATCGGCTCTCTTTCTTTTTCGACGTGCACAACGATTTCCTCGAAGAGATCGCCAAGCTGCGCGCGGCACGACGCCTGTGGGCGCGCATCATGCGCGAACGCTTCGGCGCCAAAAAGGACGCAGCCTGCCGGCTCCGCATGCACGCACAGACCGCCGGGGTTACCCTGACGGCACAACAGCCGCTCAATAATATCGTCCGCGTCGCTCTGCAGGCACTCGCGGGCGTCCTCGGTGGCGTGCAGTCCCTGCACACAAACTCGTTCGACGAGACGCTCGCACTACCGACCGAAGAGTCCGTCATGGTCGCGCTACGAACACAGCAAATCATTGCCGAGGAAAGCGGCGTCGCGAACGTGGTCGACCCGCTTGGCGGCAGCTATGCACTCGAGGCTCTCACGGATTCCATCGAGGCCGAGGCACAAACCTATATCGACAAGATCGATGAACTCGGCGGCATGGTTCCCGCCATCGCCAAGGGATTCCCCCAACTCGAGATCGCCGAGTCGGCCTACCGAGAGCAGAAGGCATTCGACGCCAAAGAGAAGGTCATCGTCGGCGTCAACCGCTACGACGTCCCCGAAGAACGACCCATCGACACTCTGCACATCCCGATGGAAGTCGAAGAGCGCCAGATCGCTCGTGTACGCCGCTTCAAAGAGAATCGCGATTCCGCCCGTGCGCGCGAATCTCTCGAAGAGGTTCGTGCCGCCGCGACATCGGGCGAGAACCTGATGCCTCCGCTGGTGCGGGCCGTGCGTCATGGCTGCTCGGTCGGGGAGATCTCGGACGTCTACCGCGCGGTCTTCGGCGAGTACCGCGACCCGGCGCACATCTGAACGCGTCCAAGTCGGACCGGACGATGACCTCCTCGCGTCTCGCCCTGCTCGGCCTGGCGACCGCTCTCGTGGGCGGGGTGGCCTTCTTCGTCCTCGACGCCACCGGCACCGATGCCTCGCCGCCCTGCAACGCCTACTATCCGGTGCCCCCCGGGGCGTCCTGGACCTATCGCGAGGGGCCCCTGGACGGAAAGCCACGCATCGAAAAGGTCGTCCGCGTGCTCACGACCGAGGAGGGCGAGGGCGACCGCCGCACGGCTTTGCTCGAGCAATCCGTGCGCACACCGGGAGCACCGGGCGTGGCGGCGGGCCAGGCGCGGACACGCGTCCATTGTGACCGCGGACGCATCGGCCTCACGATCGAAGGCGCGGCACAGGGGAGGGAAGGCGACCGCACCTCGACCGGTTCGGTCCGAGCCGAGATTCCCGGACTACCGCCCGCCGATGTCCTCGTTCCCGGCTACACCTGGACGTCGAAGAGCATCATCCGGGCGCGGGAAGCGGGCGTGGAGTCGATCACCGAAGGGCGCCGGGAAAGTCGGGTCGCCGCCATCGAAGCGGTGTCGGTCCCCGCGGGACACTTCGCGGACGCTCTCAAGATCGTCGCCATCGAGGACCTCACCCAGCGTGGTGCGGCGCGTTCCGCCCGTCAGGAACTGGTCGAGTGGTACGCCCGTGGCGTGGGTCTCGTGATGCGGGAGACGCGCGTGCAGAGCGGGGAGCAAACCGCAACGAGCGTCGAAGTCCTCGTCGCCTCCAGCCTCTTCGCAAAGCGCTGAGCCGCCTAGAGGACGCGGACGACGCCCGCAGTCCCGTCGACCCGGATGCGCTCGGCCGACGAAAGCAGCTCCGTGGCCGCGGCGACGTCCACGACCGCCGGAATTCCCAGTTCGCGGGCAACGATCGCCCCGTGCGAAAGAAGCCCTCCGACTTCGAGGACCAGGCCCGACGCCAGGGAGAGGTAGGACGTCCAGGTCGGATCGGTCGCGGTCGCAACGATCACGTCGCCCGCCTCGACCTGCTCCAACTCCTGAACGGATCGTACCAGTCGAACAGGGCCTTCGACCGATCCAGGGGAGGCCGGGGTCGCCCGAAACTCCCGCCGGGGCGGCACGGGCGTTGCTCCCTTTCCCGGATCCGCGTCGCCCCAAACCACCTCGGGCGGCGTCAGCGATCGATCCTCCTCGAAGGCGAGTCGCCGGCCGGCGGCCCGGTCCGCCAGCGCCGTCCCGGCCCCGGCCCCGCCCCCGCGCAAGGCCTCGTCGAGTTCGGCGCTCGTCAAGTAGAAAACATCCCCGGCGTCATGAAGACCGCCCTCGGAACGAAGCTGCCTCGCGCCGGCCAGAGCCAGCCGCCGAAAGGCCGCGAGGAAGTAATCCGCGTGGTAACGCATGTTCTCCCGCACGGCGTAGTAATCCCGACACCACCGCAAGCCGAACTCGAAAACGCGCCAACGCACCTCCCCGAAGGTCTGTCCCCGGAGGAGCTGCCGGGCCCGGGCCAGCATCGCATCGGGATCCGGCCGCGGGCGGTCCTCCCCGGCAGAGGCAAGCCTGCCGATCATCTCCACCAGCGCGCCGGGTTGCTCTGCCCACGTCGGGGAGGAGAGATCCCGGGCGAACAAGCGGTGTCCATGACGGCGCAACAGCCCCAGGAGGCCCGGCCCGAACTCGCCCAGCCCGCCCGCCTCCGCTTCGCGCAGGAGACGACCGCTGTCGCTGGAACGGATCGTCGCGGCCAGGTTGGCATCCGCCCGGACGAGAGTGGCGAGATGAGCGATCTCGTCGTGCACCTCGAAGGTGCGGATTCCGGGAATCCCGACGGCGAGGACCGCGAGAGAATCCTCCTCGGGAAGCCATTCGCGCGAAAGCTGGGCTGCCAGATGGAAAAAGACGTAGGCGTAGATCATCGCCCAGCTCACGACCTCCAGGAACTCCCCCAGCCGGCCGCGTACCTCCTCGAGCTGGATCGCGATCGCCGCGCCCGTCTCCGCCCCGGAGATCGGAAGATGCCTGAATTCCGCAGCCACCCGCGCCGCTTCCTCCCGAAAGAGGTCGGCGCGGGCCCAGGGCGTCCAGCCACGCTCGTTCCAGGTCAAACGAGCAACCGTCGCCACGGTTCGTGGATCGAGAAATCCCCGCCCCCCCTCTCGTAGATCCGCTTGCAGGGGCGTCGGGAGCATCGCGAGGACTCCGTCACTGAGCAGGACGCTCGGAATCTCCCGCATGACGTCGTGGATGAGAGTGGCGTTCACGAAAACGCGCCCACGAAGGTGCCGGAAGACCGGCTGCTCGCTCAGAGCGGCAAACCCGGCCTGCCGCAATCGTCGCCGCACCATGTGCTCGGCCATGGGCTCCGCGAGAAGGGAGAACGTCAGGGGCGTCACGGCTCCCGACCAGAGTTCGTCCGCGACCCTTCGGCTCCATGCGATCGGCGGGGGCACGTCGGACTCCTATA
>JAPOLW010000158.1 GCA_029976905.1 bacterium
CCGATATTCGATCTTCACCTCGTGCGGCGCACGACCGACGAGCTGCGAGAAGAACGATCCCAACTTCTCCGCAAGAGATACGTAGGGGGGAACCTCGCGTCCGTACATGTCGAAGGTATCGGCCACGACGCGATTTCCTTCGGTATCGGTAGGAAACTTCGCGATGACGCTCTCCGGGCCATGGCTGCCCGCCTCGTACGTCACGCTGATGCGGCGAGACATGCCGATCATGCCGGCGCCCTCGCCGAGGGTCTGCACCTCGAACGATTGCACGTCCGCCCCAAGAGTGGATCCCAGCCACTCGTGGGTGAGCTCCTCGGGGCGTGTCGGGAAGTCGCTCATGCCTCAGTCCTCCTCGTCTACGAGGCCGTACTCCTCCTTCAGGTCGGCCACCTTGAGAACCTGTCCGGTACGCGTGCGCAGCCCCGCGCCGGTTGCCAACGCCACGACGGCCCGCCCGCTGAGCAGAGGCGACTGCGCGCGCGCCGGGTCGATCTTGGCCTTTCCCTGCGCGACCTGGTCGAGGATGAATTCCGTCTTCACGGCGCTCGGCCAGATCGAAACGCAGGTCGCCCCATGCGCCTCCAGTTCGACGGCCATGTCCTGCGCAAGACGGTCCACCCCGATCTTGCCGACGCCGTAGGCGACGCTGTGGGTGTAGCCCGCCGCCCCGCGCGAAGAGACATTGACGATGAGCGCGCCGGGACGCCCGAGCATCAGGGGCGCCGCGTGATGGCTGGCCACGTAGTGCGCGCGCAGCCCGACGCCGACCATGTCGTCCCAGATGGAGATCGGGTGCTTCCAGAACTCCCCCTCCCAGACGGGCTCGTCGGGCACCTTGAAGACGTTGTTCACCAGGATGTCGAGACCGCCCTGCTCCTCGCGAACCCGCGCGAAGAGCGCTGCGATCTCCGCGTCGCGGGCGTGGTCGACGCGCACGGCGATGCCCCGGCCGCCGCGGCGATCGACCTCGGCCGCCGTGGCCCCGATGGTACCCGGAAGCGGCGCCGCTCCCTCCTCCACCGTCCGCCCGGTGACGTAGACGGTTGCGCCGGCCTCCCCGAGTCCGATCGCGATCCCCTTGCCGATGCCGCGACTCGCCCCGGTCACGACGCAGACCTTGCCCGACAATGCGCCCATGGGGTGTCCCTCTTACACATCGGGCGGCAACATTGATATAGGGTGCGCTCGCGGAGGAGAGGACCCTCCGGGGAGGAATCGTCGATGGCGGGAGAAGGAAGCTCGGGAGAACTGCACGGCCGCGTCGCGGTGGTCGCGGGAGGATCCATGGGCTTCGGCGAGCGCATCGCCGCGCGCTTCCTCCGGGAGGGCGCGCAGGTGGTCATCGCGGCGCGCGATGCCGGGCGTCTGGCCGAAACGGCGCGCCGCCTGGGCGCCACCGCTCTGGCCTGTGACATCGCCGACAGCGAAGCCGTGCGCGCGCTGGCCGATCGAACGGTCGACCAATTCGGCCGGCTCGACATCGCCGTCAACTCCGCGGGATACCAGGACCGCAGCGCCTTCGCCGAACTCGAGCCAGCGCGGGTCGAGCCCATGATCGCCGTGCAGCTGACCGGCGCCCTCTACTTCATCCAGCACATGGCCAACGCCATGGCCCGAACCGAGCCCTCCGGGGGCTCGCTCATCAGCATCTCGTCGCTCACCGCAACGCTGGTCGCCGAGGGGTATGCACCCTACGCCGCCGCGAAGGCGGGGCTGAACCACGCGACCCGGATTGCAGCTTCGGAATACGGCCCGCAGGGCGTGCGCATCAACGTGGTCTCGCCCACCATCATCCGCACTCCGATGACCGAAGCGATCTTCGAACGTCCAGGCATGGAGACGGCCACCCTCGCCGAGACGCCGCTGGGTCGCATCGGCGAGATCGAAGACGTGGTGGGTACCGTCTCCTTCCTCGCCTCGGACCAGGCGAGCTTCATCACCGGACAGAACATTCACGTGGATGGGGGCACGTCGCTGCGACGCCTCCCCCGCCGCGAAGACTATGCCCGACACGCTCGAGAGGCGGCCGGCGAAAAGGAGTGAGAACGTGCGACTCGAAGGAAGAGTAGCCGCCGTGACCGGCGGCAGCCGCAGCATCGGGCGCGGCATCGTGGAGGCCTTCGTGCGCGAGGGCGCGAAGGTCTGCTTCAACGGACGTAGCGAGGAGAAGGGGCAACAGGCGCTCCGTGAGATGGGCGCGGGAGACCGGGTCGCCTTCGTGGCCGGCGACGTCCGCTCGGCCGCCGATATCCAACGCCTCGTTCAGGCCACGGTCGAGAAATTCGGCCGCCTCGACATCATGGTGAACAACGCGGGCGGCATCACCGAACCCGCCCCGGTCGCCGCACTCAGCGACGAGGCCTGGGCCAACGACGTCCAGTGGAATCTGACGAGCGTCTTCTACGGCACCAAGCACGCGCTCGCCCACATGTTGCCGCAGAAGTCCGGCCGCATCATCAACATCTCGTCGGTCGAAGGGAAGATGGGCGTACCCGGCATGGCCGGCTACGCCGCCGCCAAGCACGGGGTGAACGGCCTCACCAAGGCGACCGCCGGTGAAGTCGGTCGCGAGGGAATCACCGTGAACGCCATCTGCCCCGGTCTGATTCTGACCGATGCGGTGAACGAGGGCGGCCCGCAGACCGCCGAGGCGATGGGCATGACCTTCGACCAGATGGTCGACTCCGTCTTCAAGGCCAAGACCATGACCGGCGAGCTCAACACGGTCGAGCAGGTCGCCGAACTCGCGGTGTTGCTCGCAAGCGACGTCGGCGCCGGCTTCACTGGCGCCCAATTGTCGGTGGACAGCGGCATCGCGCCCTACTGAGACCAGCCGCCGCCCTTGCGACCGGCCGAGCGGCGCGCCGGCCGGCCGCAACGGCCAGAGAAGCTAGCGCGCGGCCTTTTCGACGGTGAGTTCCAACGTCGAGAGACCGCGCAGAATGAAGCTCGGCGCATACTCGACCCGGTAGCCGGGCGCGAAGGCGAGAGACTCCACCTGCCGCACGATCTCCTCGAAGGCCACCCGCGCCTCGAGGCGGGCCAGCGGCGCCCCCGGGCAGACGTGCGTGCCCTTCCCGAAGGCGATGTGGTCGCGCAGGTTCTCGCGCGTCGGGTCGAAGCGATCGGGATCGGGGAAATACGCCTCGTCCCGATTGGCCGAGCCGAAGATCACCCAGAGGCGCGCTCCGCGGGGAATCTTCACGCCGAGCAGTTCGGTGTCCTCGGTCGCGGTGCGAAAGAGTCCCTGGTTGGGACTCGACATGCGCAGGCCTTCCTCCACCATCGCCGGAATCGTCGACGGGTCCTCGCGAATCCGCTCCCACTCCTGCGGATTCTCGATGAGCAAGCGGATCGTCTCGCCCAGAAGTTTGGTGGTCGTTTCGTTCCCCGCAACCATGAACTGGCGCATCATGCTGATGAATTCCGCGACGTCGAGCTTGCGCACCGCGCCCTCGTGATCCTCGAAGTCCGTGTTCACGAGGTTGGACACGATGTCATCGGTGGGATGGGCACGGCTTCGTTCGTAGCGTCGCGCCCAATATTGCTGCGACTCCAGAACGCCCTGCGCGGCCTCGATCCGACGCTCGTCGCTGATGCGCGTGCCCAGGGTGGCCACCGAATCGTCCGACCAACGACGCACGTCGTGCTCGCGCTCCGCCTCGATGGTCAGAGCGTGCGAGATCGCCCGGATCGGGAAGGGGGTCGCGAACGAGGTGTCGAAGTCGACCTCGCCGCGCCGGGGCCAGGCGTCGACCAGTTCGCGCACCGCCGATTCGAAGATCGGCTCGAATTGCCGGATCCGACGTGGCGTGAAGGGCTTGCCGATCGCCTTGCGGTAGCGGGTCTGCGCCGGGGGGTCGGCCGTGAGCATCGTGGAGACCATCGGATAGCCCGCCGATAGAATCTCCGCGATCTTCTCGTCCGCCTCCGAACGGCCGGATTCGAGCCGCGACTTCGCCATCGCCGACGAAAAGAGCATCGGCTGCGCGAGGACCTCGAGGACGGCGTCCATGGTCGAGACCATGTAGAGACCGGAGGCACGATGGTGGAAGACGGGGGCCTCGCGCCGCAGCGTCGCGTAGGCCGGGAACGGATTCTGCTGCGTCGACCGTTCCATCGGATCGTAGGTCGAAAGATCGACCGCCCCGCTCACGACGACCCTCCTTCGGTGAAGAAATCCGCACGCGCCTTGCCTTCGCGATCGTAGACGGGCTCCTGCAGATCGATGCGATATTTCGAGACGTCCACCCGCATCTTCTCGAAACGTCCCCACACCTTGCGCATGTCCCAATAGAGGGGGCCCTCGAAGTGGGCCCGCAGCGACGCCTCGTCGGCCCAACGCTCGAAGACGTAGACACGACCCGGCATGGCCGGGTCGGCGCTCCAGACGTAGTCCAGGCAACCGGGCAGCTCCCGCGTGGCGGCCTGCAACTCCCGCCCCGCCTCCAGGGCCGCTTCGCGATCCGCGGCCGGGACGTCGAGGGTTCCAGCGATGATGATCATTTGCCCCCCTTTGCGTGTCGCGGCAGCCCCAGGATGCGCTCCGCGATGATGTTGCGTTGGATCTCGCTACTGCCGGCGAAAATCGTGTAGGCGCGCGACCAGAGCTCGCGCCATTGCCAGATTCCCCGATCGATGCCGTCTTCCAGCCAGAGTTGGGACGCAAGCCCCTGGGCCTCGTTGGCCAGACGCGAGAGACGCTGGTCGAACTCGGAGGTCTGCAACTTCAGCAGGCTCGAGGCTGGCCCCGCCTTGCGGCCGGCGCGCGCTTCGTCCACCGCCTGCAGCACCTGTTGCTTGAGCACCTCGAACTCGATGCGACATTGGGCCCAGCGTTGTCGGAACATCGGGTCCTCGGCCAGCGGCCGTCCCGCCCGGGTCGTCGCCCGCGCGCGCTGGGCGATCTGCTCGAGAAAATCGCCATAGCGCAGCATCGCGAGGTTGGGGCCGCGTTCGTGGGCGAGGACGTGGTTGGCGATCTCCCAGCCCTGAGTCGGATGCCCGACCATGTTCTCCACCGGCACCCGCACGTCCTCGAAGAAGACCTGGCAGAAGTCGACGTCCGTCGTGACGTTGACGATCGGCCGCACGTCGATGCCCGGCGTCTTCATGTCGATCAGCAGGAAGCCAATGCCCGCCTGCTTGCGGACGTTCGGATCGGTGCGCACCAGACAGAAGATCCAGTCCCCCTGCATCCCGTAGGTGGTCCAGATCTTGGTGCCGTTCACGACGTAGGCATCGCCGTCGCGGACGGCACGGGTCTGCAGGCTCGCCAGGTCCGAACCCGCCCCCGGCTCCGAGTAGCCCTGGCACCAGATCTCGCGCGCCGAGAGGATGTTGCGGACGTAGCGCTGCTTTTGCTCCTCGGTGCCGAAGGCAAGGAGCGCCGGCACGCAGAGCTTGACGCCGACCTCGTTCACGATCGGCGGCGCACCAGCGCGCACCAATTCCTCGGCACGCACCCGTTCGTGCTCGGCGGTGAGGCCCTGTCCGCCGTACTCGGAGGGGAGCGTGAGGGCCATGTAGCCAGCCTCGAAGAGGGTCCGTTGCCACGCCCGGATGTCCTCGAAGCGTCGCTCCGGGACCTCGAAGGGGGTCGCCGCGAACTCCTCCTGCCACCAGGCCGGGACGTTCGCCTCGAGCCAGCGGCGCAGGTCCGCCCGCCAGGCGGCGATCTCGCTCGCTTCTTCCGTCACAGACCCGCCCCCGCCGCGACGCGCTCCCGATGCTCGTCGGGATGTCCCGCGGTGAGTTCTCCGGCGCGCGCCCGCTTGTAGAAGAAGTGGCAGTCGAACTCCCAGGTGAACCCGACCCCGCCATGGATCTGGATCCCGTCGGCGGCGACCTCGCGATACGCCTCGGTCGCGTAGGCCTTGGCCATCGATGCGGCGAGCGACGCCTCCCCGTCCCCGGCGGCGAGGGTCCGGGCGGCGTGGTAGGTGATGGCGCGCGCCGCTTCGGTGCGCACCAGCATGTTCGAGCATTTGTGCTTGATGGCCTGATTCGCCCCGATCGGAACTCCGAATTGCACCCGGTCCTTGGCGTACGCGACGGTGTCGGCGAGGACCTTCTCGCAGCCGCCGACCGCCTCGGCGGCGAGTGCCGTCCAGTGGATCGACTGTGCGTGGGCCCAGGCCGGGGCAAAGTCTCCGATCCTCTCGGCGGCCGCGCCGTCGAAGGTGACGTCGTAGACCGGGCGCGTGGCATCCATGGTCTCGAGCGCCTCGATCCCGACGCCCTTCCCGGCCGCGTCGACCCAAAGCCAGGTGGGCTCGCCGTCCTCCGAAGAAGCCGCCACCAGCAGGCGGTCGGCCAGCGGCGCGTCGGGGACGAACCGCTTGGTGCCCGTGAGACGCCCCTCGTCCGGCGGGCCGGTCACGCGAGTCGTGAAGGCGGCCGCGTCGCCCCCGGCATCCTCCACCACGGCCAACGCGAGAGTCCGTTCGCCCCGACAGAGGGCACCCAGGATCTCCCCCCGCCGCGCGGGCGACGCCGCCCGATCGACGATCGACGCGCCCAGCAGCGTCCCGAGGTAGGGCGAAGGCAACAGGCTTCGACCGAGTTCCTCGAGAACGATTGTCTGCTCCACGAAGCCGAGCGCGCTCCCGCCATATTCTTCGGGCCAGAGAAGGCCCAACCACCCCATCGATGCCAGATCCGCCCAGAGCGCCTGCTGCCGGGCCGCCCGTTCGGCCGGGTCCGCGTCGATCCACGCCCGTACCCAGGTCATCGGGTAGCGATCGGACAGGAACTCGCGGGCCGCGGCCCGCAACAACTGCTGATCCTCGGTGAGTAGCGTGCTCATGCGATGGGGACCCGCCTAGACGGCCTCGAGACCACCGATGGCCCACCGCAACCCGCGACGCAAGAGCTCGTAGTAGACGGGCAGATTCCAGGAGCCCCGCTCGACGCGGGGGTACACGTCCATGCGCGGGCGCATGTCGTATTTCCCCCGACAATGGCCCAGAGTCAGGTAGAGCACCTCGCCGCGGCCTTCGGGGTGGAGGTACATCACCAGCCGCGGATCGTCCTCGGGCCAATCGCGGTCCACGAAGCCCGTCGCCTCCCCGGTGAAGCGGGTCGCGAGCAGGGGCTCGATCGCGCCGAAATATTCGCAGAGGTAGAGTTCGTCGTCCGTTTCGAAATTCTCGATTCCCGCGACCAGGGGGTGATCGGGCCGGGCGTTGGTGACCGTGTAGGGTTCGATTTTTGGATGGGCGAGGAAGCGGGAGCCGAGGGTACGCATGAGGACGTCGTGCGTCCGCAACGCCTGCACGCCTTCTTCCACGAAGGCGAAGACCGAATTCGTGCCGTGCAGGGCGAACCACCGCCGACCACGGGCGACGTAGGCCGCCAGCGCCTTTTGCTCGGCATCGCTCAGCGCGTCGAGGTCGCAGGTGTAGGTGACCAGGAAGTCGGATCGGTCGAGCGCCTCGAGATCGTGAAAGTTCTCGGCCACACGGGTCCGGACCTGCTCGTGCTCCCCGAGCAGGCGCAGCAGCTCCACGCGCGCAAAGTCGAAATCGTGCCAACGCCCACCACACACCAGGTAGGCGGACACGGGACCGCTCAGAAGTTCACCCTCTTGGTGTACCCACCGTCCACGACCAGGTGGACGCCGGTGATGTGCTTTGCCGCCGGGCTCGCGAGGAAGACGACCGCGTTGGCGACGTCCTGGGCTTCGCCCATGTTGCCGCCCGGGTGCTGCTTGCACGCCTCCTCGTAGAGCGCGGGCCGCCCCTCCTTGATGCGGCCCCACGACCCGCCCTCGATGAAGATCGGACCGGGCGAGACCGTGTTCACACGAATGCCCTTGCCGCCGAGGCTCTGTGAAAGACCGTTGGCGTGGGTGACGAGCGCTGCCTTGATCGCATTGTAGGAGGTCGGCCCCATGAAGGTCTCGACCGCGGCGGTCGTTCCGATGAAGAGCACGCTGCCGGTGCCCGAGGCTTCCAGCGCCGGCAGGGCGGCCTCCACGCTGCGCACCGCG
>JAPOLW010000159.1 GCA_029976905.1 bacterium
AATAGACGACCCGACGACCCGACTCATGCACCCGATCGCACAAATCCATGTCTTCGGCGTACAAAAAGAATCTCTCGTCGAACCCTCCGAGCGCGAGTAGTTCCGATCGACGTCCAACGAGGAAGACGCCGTGGCACCAGTCGATATCCACGGGCCGGTCCCCTTGCGGGGCCTCGACGCGGTCGACCCAGCGCGCCCGCCATAGGGTCTGGAAGGAGAAGAACGGCTCCACCGTAGGTGTGAGGCGCCCTTCGAGGTCCCGAACCGCCACGCCGACGAGTCCCACATCCGGATGGGCGTCGAGGACCTCGAGAGCGGCCTCGAGAGCGGCCTCATTCGAACGGGCGTCGGGGTTCAAGAACGCAACGAAATGACCGGTTGCCGCCCGCAAACCGCGATTCGCGGCCGTGGAAAATCCGAGGTTGGCGCGGTTCGAGATCCACCGCAGCGCCGGACGCTCCGCGCGAACGAGAGCCTCGCTGTCGTCGGTCGAACCGTTGTCGACCACCAGGACCTCTCGGTCGGGTCCAGCGATGCTATCGACGCACTCCCCGAGGTACTCGGCGCCGTTCCAGTTGACGACGACCGCGCTCACGCGCGGCGGAGTCGGCCCGGCGCCCGCACCGGGCGCTTGCTCCGTCACCGCCACAGCCGGATGCCACGGTAGGCGTGACAGGCGTCTCCCAGAATGAGCTTGTACGCCTGCGGCACGTCGTCACGGAGCGTCTCGAGGTCATAGCCGGTGGTGAGACGATCGGTCAGCTCGGAGAGTTGGTCCCGCAGATCATCGGACGCACGACGTGCTCCCTCGCTCATCTCGAGCACCCCATGGCGCTGCGCGTAACCGAGAACCTCGACCACGTGGCCGACGAAGGTGAATTTCGCCGCATCGCGGTTGAGACGCATCATCGGATCGTCGCCGGGCAGGGCACGGTCGATCAAGACCGGCTCCAGTCGCGCCCGGAACAAGGTGGCTCCAACGAGTTTTTCGACGCGCGGCAGGAGATCGGTCCCGCCGTATCCAAACCGCAGGGCCTCGACGAGGCCGTAGAGGAGATGCGTGCCGTTGCAGGCCGTCGAGTGCAAGGGGCCCTTGTCGTAGAGTTTGCGGCGCTCCATGACCTCGAAGACGTCCGCGTAGGCCTTCTCTGCCTCCGCCAGATGGCGGCGGACGAGCTCCTCGACCACCACCTTGGTCCCGCGCGCCGTGGTGAAGCGATCCGCGTCGGGCCGGAACTCCTTGCAGAGCACGCTCACGACCCAGGAGAGTTCGTCGGTGATTTCCCCCGGCGTGAGGAGCGCCGTGCCCGCATCGACCAACTCCCGCCGCGTATACCTCCCGTGTGGGGTCACGAAGGTGCGGTCGTAGGGCACGTCGGTGGCCTGGAGGATCTGCAGCATGTGGAAGGGATGCCGCTCGATGTCGAGGGGGAAATAGGGGTACTGGCGCATGTCGACCGTCTCGACGGCCAGAATCTGAGCGACCAATTCGTCGAGCAGGTTCCTTCCCGATCGATCGAAGCCCGCCCCCAGAGCCAGGACGACGTGCATCTCGAGCCAGGGATCGGTGCTCGACGAAGCCCTCTGCAAGATGAACTCGCGCAGCAGGGTCTCGGTTTGAAGGTCGCGTGCGCTCTCCCGGGACGGAGCCGCCCGCAGCGCCGGGGGCGCGAGGACCTGTCCGGTAGCCGCGGCCCCCAACAGGAGAAGGGATCGACGATTCAGGCGCATGGATTCTCCCGGATTCCTTTCGTGATCGGCGTGGCGGAGGTCGCTTCCCTCCCCTGGCCGGCCGTGGCGCCCGGGGCGTCGCCCTCCGACGTCGCCTGTGGCGCCGGATCGAAGAGATCACACGCGCCGAAGACGCGCGCCACCTCGACCTGGCGGCGTGCGTACCGGTCCCCCGCGATCGGAGGACGCCACGGGTCCCGGAATAGAGCCGCGATCTCAGCGTCCGTACGCCGCCTCCGGCGCCGCAGTTCCACGGCGCGCCGCTCGGCGGCGGGCAAGGCCGTCGTCGCAGCGAAAAGCCCCTCACGGCAGGCGCTTCGGCGCTCGGGGTCCGGGGCCAATCGCTCCCGCTCCGCCAGCAACGCCAACCCGCAACGCAGGACGCGGGCCGCGCGCTCCTCCTCGTAATTCTTCACGACCGACAGCAGCGCATTGCGCTCCAGCAGAGCGAGCCGGCGGCCCGGCGGCAACAGCGACTCGCTGCCGTGTTCGCGGTGACGGACCCGAGCGGCCGGGGCAACCACGCATCGTTCCCCCATCGTCCAGAGGCGCCAACCGAAATCGACGTCCTCGAAGTAGGCAAAATACGACTCGTCGAACCCGCCCGCCTCGAGGAACGCCTCCCGTTCGACCAACATCGCCGCACCACACGCGAACAGACTGTCCACCGGCTCGACGTCCGCGGCATGGTCGCACGCGCGCGCGCCGCTGCGCAGAGGCGCGCCGTGTCCGAGAAAATTCATCGTCCCGCCGTCGAACTCGATGGTGTCGCCGTCGGCCGACAGCACCCGCGCCCCAATGCACGCCGCGCCCGTCCGTCGTGCCGCCGAGGTCAACGCGGTCAGGAAATCGGGCTCGACCTGCACGTCGTTGTTCAGGAAACACACATAGGAGCTCGACGCGGCACGCGCGAGCCGATTGCACGGAGCCGCGAAGCCTTCGTTGCGATCGGCAGCGAGAACCCGCACCTCGGGATGGTTCTGCTCGAGCCACGCAATCGTGCCGTCGCTGGAGCCGTTGTCGTACACCAGGATCTCGATTCGATCGCTGGGATAATCCAGCTCGCCAATGGACGCGAGACACGACTCGAGCAACGCACGTCCGTTGCAGGAGACGATGGCCAGGGCGATTCGCAACGGCTCCTCGGCACCCCGGTCGCTCCTCGTCCACAGACGCCATTCTCGCGGCGTCGCGATTGTCGGATCCGACACCGCTTCGGCGACGCACGTCAGGTCCGGTCGCTCCGCCGACGGAAGATCGGCCAGACACGGTCCGTTTTCTCGTCCCTCGCGGTCGATCACTAGAAGATGTCGATACGCGGGCGCAATGGCCGCACGCGCGCCGAGTTGGCGGTTCAGGGCCTCGTTGGCCCGCCGATAGTCCTCGCCCTGGCACGGATGGGAAAGCCGCGCATTGATCGCCTGCATGGCCGTCCAGATCGAGAGGTCTCCCGACGGCAATTCGACGACACTCGCGCCACGTCCTTCGAAGAAACGCCGTGTGGCCGCGAGGTCGGGATGACCATGGGCGAGATGTTCCCCGAGAAATCCATGATCGTAGTCGTACTCACGGCGAATGCGGTCGAAGAGCGCGCGGTCGGCCTCCTCCACCCCCGGCGTCGACCACGGGCATGCCAGAAGAAGAAGCCGACCCGTGACGCGCCAGATCTCCTCGAGCCAGGCCTCGCGCGCCGCAGAGGGGACGTGCTCGAGGACGTCCTGGCTGACGACGGTTTCGAAGGAGCGGTCCTCGAAGGGGAGCGGGCCGTCGATCGCAAGCGTCCGGTGCTCGGGGACATCGGCCGCGCGTGTGTCGATCACCGTCACCGCGTGGCACGGAAAGAAGTCACCGGTCCAACCCAGGTGGCCTTGCGCGCCTCCCATGGTGCCGCCGACGTCCAGGAGCGTACCCTCACGCACCCCGAGCTTCTCCAGAACTCCGGCCGAGAGCGCATACCGCTCGTAGAGATCGAAGGGCATCGTCAAGCAAAGAGAACGATGATCGACGGGCTCCGCCTCGGCCACCAGTTCGAGCAGACACGCCCAGCCCTCGTCGAGGCCGACGACGAGCCCATGCCCGCCCCGCGAAAGCAGGAAGTCCACCTCGTATGCGCCGCACTCCTTGCGGGCGACCTCCAGGAGGCGGCCGTCGAGACGAAGGCAGAGGCCAACGGGGTCGCGCAGACGCAATCGCAGCCGCACCGACAAGGGTGCGAACTCCTCGTTGAGCAGATAGATCGCCGCACCTTCCTCGACGACCCGCCCTCCGTCGGGCTCGGCGGCTCCAAATCCGCGCCGAAGCGCCACCCGCAACCCCGGCGCCCGGCCCGCGTCGACCACGGTCTCACGCGCGAATCCGTCGAAGGAGATTTCCGGGACCGCCCCGCCCCGCCGCGCAATCAGTTCGCAATTGTACTCCGCCTGGAAGAAGCGCAGAGCCGTGGAGAGTCCGGCCCGATCGCAAGCGCGCACCCACCAGGACGGTACGTGCTCCGAGATGTGGGTCGGCTCCTCCCGATCGAAGACCAGCGCATCGGGGGTTGCCGCCAGGAAGACACCTCCTGGACGCAAGATGCGCGCGACCTCGGCCAACAGGCATTCGGGGTCGGGAACGTGCTCGAGGAGATCGAAGGCCGTGACGACGTCGAAGGCCTCATCGGCAAAGGGCAACACCTCGGCGTGTCCCTGGACCAGGCGCCCCGACGCATCGGGCGCGTGTTCGGCCGCCTGCGCGAGCGCAAAGCCGCTCGCATCCATCCCGAAGGCACGAAATCCATTCTCCCGTGCGTCCGCCACCAGGAAGCCGTAGGCGCAACCCAGGTCGAGCCAGCGCGCCCCGGCCCCGACCTCCTGCCGCAGCCACGGCATCCAGTGGTCCCAGGTCGCGTGAACGCGATCATAGCCCTCGTGCGCAAAGCCACTATTCGAGCCGTGGAAATAGCCCTCCCCGTAGAGTTCCTGAAGGGCGGGCGAGCCCAGGGGCTCGTTTTCGGGGCGACGCGGCATCCCAGGTCGGTGGGAGGGGCTCTCGCGCACAGAGCGCCTCCCCCGAGACTCTAGCGGCGCTCCCGGAGGCCTTCAAACCCCTGCCGATCCTGGGGCACCCGCGCCGTTCACCCCATCGCCCCGCCCCGACGGGCCCCTGCCAGCAGGCCCGCCCCGACGGGTCCCTGCCAGCAGGCCCGCCACGACGAGCAGAGCGACCAGGGAAACGACGAGTCCCAAGCGGAAGGGGCGCGCGGCGTATTCGATCTCCACGAGGTGGGAGCCGCCGGGGACCGGAAGCGCCATCAAGGCCCCGTTCACCCGCTGCAGAGGCTGGGGCCTTCCGTCGATGCGCGCCTGCCAACCCGGAGCAAAGAGGCGTGAGACGAGCAGGACGCCGGCCGCCGGCGCAACCGTGCGGATCTGGAGCCGGGCAGCCCTCGATTCCTCGACGCGCACCGTTCCCCGCGATGGGGTCTGCCCCGCGGGGAAGATCCCGTCGGTGGTACACGCCACCCGCTCCCCGGCGTGATCGACCACGCACGCAAACGCGTCGTCACGGTCACGAACCTCGATGATCCGATCCGCGAAGACCGCCTCACCGAAGGCTGCCTCGTTTTCGTAGATCTGCGCGACGTCGTCGCTCCAGCGCAGCGAGAGGCGGCCCCATGCTGCCGTGCGATAGGCGAGTTCACGATGCGCCCGGCGCACCTCCTCGTCCAACGCGGGCGCCGGACCGACACCACCGACGAAGACCGACACGGGTTCGTCCGCGTCGACGACGAGCACAATGGTCCCCGGGGCGCCCGCCGCATCACCCCCGGCAAGCCAGAGATCCTGCCACGCCCGGCCCGCCGCCACCCGTTGGGTGGGCATCGCCTCTCCGGCGCGCGCGAGTCGCACCCGCAGCGCGACGGGCGCCGCCGCCGCCAGACCCACGACGAAGTGCTCTGGAATCCGGCGCATCTCGAACTCGAAGCGACACGGAGTCTCGCAGGTCCAATGGAAACGTCGGTCTCCCGCTTCGGCGTGCAAGCCGCCACCCAGCGCACGCGTTTCGATCCGTTGCCTCTCGAGGTCGTCGAAGAGTCGCACCAGGCGACGCGCCGTGGTGCTGGCACGCACGGCGGCGGGCAGATCGGCCCTCTGGAGGGGCTCCCGCGCGACGATCCACCGTAGATCGGCGAGGTTGGCGCCCGGTCCGGTCGCCGCGAGGAGAGGATCGGGGTCGGCAAGGATCCAGGTGATACCAAGGCTTGGCGAAACCGTTCGGCTCACGAAATCGTAGGTGTCTCGCGGGGTGAGGACGTCGATGGAGCGCAAATCGCGAAAGCCGAGCGCACTGGAGACCAGGGGCGGCGCCAGATCGACGGGACCCGCGAGGCGACCGGGCCGGGCCTCGTTCAAGCGGGTCAACGCGGCGGTCCAGGGGGCTGGAGCGTAGAGATCGACGCGCACCGCGCGGTTCCCCGGCACCAACCAACAGAGTTCGAGCACGACGAGAACGAGTCCGATCGCCGGCCACGGCCACACCAGGGAGTCGAGGCCACGAGCGAGCAGAAGTGCCAGAGAAAGATAGAGTGGAAAACAGTATTTGACGTAGTTGATCGACCCGAGGATCGGCACGTCCCCGAGCGGAACCGGCAACAAGCCGTGGATCCGCAGGATCTCCACTCCGGCGGTGATCGCGAGCACGCGCGTGGTCCACGAGGCGCGCGTCGCGCCCAGACCGAGGAGCGCCCCCCCGATCACCCCGAGCCCCGCATAGGGGAGCCCGACAAGAGAGGGCGCACCCGCGCCCGCCCCGGCGAGAAGCCGCCCCACCGCGGTCGCGACTGCGCCCCCCAGACCCGGCAACGCAGCGAGCGGCAGCGCCCAATCCGATTGCGTCGTTCGCCCCGCGCGCACCAAACCGCTCGCCTGACCGTAGGTTTCGGCAAACGGAAGAAGTGCCGCCGCCGCGACCGCCATGCCGAGGACCACGCCCACGGCGGAGATCGCGTAGAGGCGTCCCAGCCTTTGCGGCGCCGCGGGGCCCGCCGCGCCCCGACGATCACGGACCACCGCCGCGACGAGGACGAGTCCGAAGAGCCCGCCGACGAGGGCGCTCTGGGGTTTCACGCCGAGCAATCCGGCACCGACCGCGAGGGCCAGGCACGCAAGTCCGCGACGACCCGTCCGCGGAATCGACAGCGCCGCCCACAGCGCCGCCGGCACGAAGACATCGGTGTTCAACGGGTGGTGCTCGATCCATTCCACCGTCTGGCCCGAGAGCATGAGAGCGGCGGCGGCGGCGAAGGCCCCGAGTCGACCGGCGCCGAGTTCGCGGGCCAGTCCGAAGGTGAACAGGCCGAGCAGGAACGCCCGGCCGATCCAGGCGAGATCCTGGACCCAGGCGCTCGGGAAGAGGTTCACCGGCCACTGAAGCGGGGAGAGAGCGCCCATGTTCGGGTTGCCGAGCAGGGGCATGCCGAGCCCCTCGCGATCGTTCCAGAGAGGCAGCCGGCCCGCCCCGATCTCCGCGCCGACCAGGTAGGGCGCAGGCTCGTCCACCCAACTCGCTCCCTCCACGTCCCGGACCGGTGGAGGTCCGGGCGGACGGATCGCTCCGACCGGCCCCTGCGGGAGAACCCCGGGCACCCAGGCGGACGAGGAGAGGGTGCGACCACCAAAGAGGACCCCCGGGAAGGCCACACACAAGAGAACCGCCAGGCCGGCGGCAGTGAGGAGCCGCTCTACCACCGCGCCACGACCGCACCCGCGGTCAGGCCCCCGCCGACGGCATTGAGAACGAGAATGTCCCCCTCGGCAAGTCGCCCGGCACGCACGGCATCGTCGAGGGCGATCGGGATCGACGCCGCCGAGGTATTGCCGCACCGGTCGAGGTTGACGCCCACCCGGTCGGGATCGATCCCGAGTTGCTTGATCATCATCCGGATGATGCGCACGTTCGCCTGATGGGGAACGAGAAGCCCGACCTCGTCGGCTCCGACCCCAGCCACGTCGAGGACCTCGCGCGTGAGCGAAACGAGATGCTCGACCGCCGCGCGGAAGACCTCCTGTCCATCCATGCGCATCCACGGATCGGCGTCGGGCGCGGCCAACTCCTCGGCTCGGCGCTCGCCGGCGGGAACGCGCAGGACCAGCTGTTTGCGGCGATCCGCGCGCGGCGCGAGATGCAAGAGGAGCGCGCGCGGCGGATGGAGGCGGGCGAGATCGAGTTCGTCGACCCTCTCGCGGAGAAGGCGAAGAAGCCGCCCGAAGC
>JAPOLW010000015.1 GCA_029976905.1 bacterium
CACCATTTGGGAGATATTCCCATTTTCACAATGAAGCAAGCCGGAAACTGCGCCCGGAGACCCGGCGACGGGGCGCGCAGGGGGGCTCGCGACGGGACGTGCCCGGGGCGGCGGCGAGGTGGCGCCCGGGGGCGCGGGCGCTAGAGTCCCGGAATGCTCGCGTGGATCCTGCCTTTTGGCGTCCTCCTCGCGGGGCTTCGCCGGCTCCTGGTGGGCTACCCGGCGGCCCCGATCGGGGTGCAGACCCTCGCTGCACGGGAGTACCACGTCGCGCGCATCGCGGCCGCGGTCCTCTACCCACCTCGGGGACCGATCGCGGCCTCGGGGGACGAGGCGCGCGTGGCGCTCCATACCGACCGCTTCGTAGCGGCGCAGACCGCCCCGAATCGGATTCTCATGCGACTCCTCCTGACCCTGGTCGAGCACGCGACCCTGGTCTTCCCGCCGCATGGCCCACGCGGGTGGCGGCGCTTCACGTCGCTGTCGCCCGATCAGCAGCTCGCCTATCTCGACGGTTGGCGACAGAGCATCCATCCGCAGAGGCGTCTGGTCTTCCTGAGTCTGCGGGCGATCCTGACCATGGGGTACTTCGCCCATCCCGGTGTGCTGCGCGACCTGGGACTGGCGCCGCGTGCGATCGAGAGTCCGGTCATCCCGGCCGATCTGCTCTGGCCACGTGTCGGTCGGAGTCCCGCGTCGATTCGTCCTTCCCCGGCGGACCTCACCGGCGAGCCCGACACGACTCCCCTGGGGGCTGAGGGGCCCTTGCACCCGGAATACCGATGAGCGGCTGCGTTCGAGTCTTCGCGCAATACACTCGCGACTTCGAGGAAGTCTGTGACGTGGTGGTCGTCGGCTCCGGCCCGGGCGGCGCCGTCGTGGCACGAGAACTGGCCGCCGCTGGCAAGGACGTGGTCCTGCTCGAGGAAGGACCACCGTTCACGCCGGAAGATCTCGTTCTGGACGGATCGCTCTCGATGGCACGAACCATGCGGGAGGGGGGCTTGCGCACGACGCGCGGAACCCCACTGGCGACCATGCAAGCCATTGCCCTGGGAGGTGGCTCGCTGGTGAATTCTGCGATTTGCGTGCGGGCTCCGGAACTCACGCTCGACGGATGGTGTGACGAATTCGAACTCGAGCACAGCACGCGTGCCGATCTCGACCCCCACTACACGGCCATCGAGGACTTCCTCGGTATCGCGCCGACCCCGGACGAGGTCCAGGGGCCACGCAATCTCCTCTTTCGCCAGGCCTGCGACACGCTGGGCTACTCGAGCGAGCCCATTGCGCGCAATGTGCGAGGTTGCCGGGGGAGCGGGGAGTGCTTCACGGGCTGCCGGACGCGCGCGAAGCAGTCCACCGACATCTCCTTCGTGCCGGCGGCCGTCGCCGACGGCGCGCGGGTCTTGACGTCGGTCCAGGTGCAGCGCCTGATCACCCGCGGAAGTCGGGTCCTGGGCGTGGCCGGGCAGGTGGTGCGGCCGTTCTCGGGCGAGCGTTCCCACGAGTTTCGCGTGCAGGCCAAGGTCGTGGTTCTGGCTGCGGGCTGCATGGCGACGCCCGTCCTGCTGCAGCGCAGCGGTGACTTTGCCAACGGCTCGGGGCAGGTCGGCGAGAACCTTCAATTCCACCCGGGCGTGGCCGCCATGGGCGTCTTTCCCGATCCGACGACGCCGCAATTCGGCGCCACGCAGGGATACCAATCCCTGGAGTTCGTGCGAGACGGATACAAACTCGAGACCCTCTGGGCTCCGCCGGGCGTTTTTGCCGTCCGCCTTCCCGGCCTCGGCTTCGAGTTGAAGAAGAACCTTGCGATGATTCCGTACGCCGCCATCTGGGATGCGATCGCGACCTGTAACCGTTCCCGGGGGAGCGTCCGGGCGCGCCGGATCGGACTCGACCCTTCGTTGTCCTGGCGCCTGGATCCGAAGGATCTGGGCATCCTCGTCGATGCGTTGTGGCGACTCGTCGAACTTTTCTTCGCGGCCGGGGCCGAGCGGGTTCTGCCGGGCGTCTTCGGACTTCCCGAGGAGTTCCACTCACTCGACGATGCACGCCGGATCCGCACGAGAACCTTTCGCGCGACCGATTTCACGCTCGCGGGAAATCACGTCTTCAGCACTACGCGGATGCACGGCGACGGTCGCCGCGGCGTCGTCGACGAAGACGGACGTTGCCACGATACCGACAATCTCTACCTCGCCGATACCGGCATCCTGCCGCGAAGCCCCTCGGTCAATCCGATGCTGACGCTGATGGCGCTGGCCCACCGGACGGCGCAGCAGATCGCGACTCGTCTGTAAGCAGCGCCGGACGCCGCCGATCGGCTCTCCGGTGTCGCTTCGGGAGGACGCGCGGGCCCCGTTGCGGGCAGCACGACCGGCCGGAGCGGTATTCATTCGGTGCGCAGCGCCTCGACGGGATCGAGGCGCGCCGCCCGACGCGCCGGAAGGACGCCCGCGATGAGTCCGATGGCCGTCGAAACGAGGAGGGCGATGAGGGCGACGCTCCAGGGCGTGTTGACCGGGAGCATGGGGACGAGCCAATGGAGAAGCTGGCCACCCCCGATCCCGATCGCCAGGCCCGCCGCACCGCCGGCGGCCGCCAGGGTCGCGGCCTCGCCCAGAAAGAGCACCAGAACCTGATCGTGTCGCGCCCCCAGGGCGCGCAGAAGCCCGATCTCCGAGGTTCGTTCGCGCACGGCGATGGTCATGATGGTGAAGATGCCGACGGCCCCGACCAGCAGGGAGATGCCGCCGAGGGCCGCGACGGCGAACGTCAGGGCGCCCAGGATGCGGCCCATGACTTCCATCATCTGTTCCTGGGACGTCACGGTGTAGTCTTCCTGTCCGTGGCGGGTCGTGAGTCGTCGCTTCACCGCGGCAATGAGGGCATCGACGTCCGTGCCGTCGCTGTAGACGAGGTCGATCTCCAGCAATCCCTCCTCGTTGAACATCTCGAGCGAGCGGCCGGCCGGAATGTAGATGGCGTCGTCGAGGTCGAAGCCGAGCGTATCGCCCTTGGATTCGAGCACGCCGACGATACGGTACTTTTCGCCGGCGATCCGGATTCGTTGCCCCAGGGGAGGCTCGTCGGGAAAGAGGTCCTCGCGAATGGTCTGACCCAACACGGCCAGGGCGCGCGGTGTCTGTGGATCGTCCGGAGGCAGGAAGCGCCCCACGGCGGCATCGATCCCGAAGACATCCGGAAGCTCGGGTCCGACGCCCAGAACCATGGAGCGGCGCCGACGCCGGCCGGCCTCGACTTCCGCGTTCCCCACGTGGAAGGGAACGGCGCCGTCCACGCGAGGCAGGGTAGCGAGCGCGAGGGAGTCTTCGATCGTCAGGGGTTTGGTCGAGGCGGACGCATACCTCGGGGGCGTACCGTGTGTCGTGGGACGCCCGGGATTGATGCCCACGATGTTGGTGCCGAATTGGTTGAACTGGCTCACGACGAAGAAGTTGATGCCGATGCCGATCGACGTCAGCAGCACGACCGCCGCGATCCCCACGGCGATCCCGAGCGCGGTCAACCCCGAGCGCATCGGGTGGGAGCGGATCGCCCCCAGGATCATCCGGATGAAGTCGCGGGTTCGCATCGTGATTCGCGCCCCTCAGTGGCTGGAGAGGGAGGCCACCGGGTCGAGGGCCGCTGCACGCCGCGCTGGAATGACGCCGAAGGCCAGTCCGACGACCAGGGCCGTGAGAAGTGCCGCGGCGATCGCCCAGATCGGCCACGTGAGCGGCAGGACCGGGTAGAAGTAGAGAATCACCAGTCGGGCAAGCAAGCCAAGCAGGAGTCCCAGGAGCGCGCCGGCGACGGACAGTCCGGTCGCTTCCACGAGAAAGAGCTTCAGGATCTCGTCGCGCGGCGCGCCCAGGGCCTTGAGCAAGCCGATCTCGGCCGTTCGCTGGCTCACCGACACCAACATGACGTTCATGATGAGGATGCCGGCGACGACCAGGCTGATCGCGGCGATCCCGCCCACCGTGTAGGTGAGGGCGAGAAGAATGCGGTCGAAGGTGGCGAGCAGGGCGTCCTGGGTCACCACGGTCACGTCCTCTTCTCCCTGGTGTCGTTCCTTCAGGATGCGCCGGATGTCTTCGCAGGCGCGCTCCATGCTCTCGTGGTTGCGGGCACTCGCCATGATGCGTCCCAGGGAGGGACGGTTCAAAAGCGCGAGGGCGCCGGCGACGGGGAGGACGACGATCTCCTCGACGTCGATGCCGATCGAACGCCCCTCGTCGGCGAGAATGCCGGAGATGCGACAACGCCGGTCACCGATTTCGAGCCATTCTCCGAGGGCGCGACGAGGACCGAAGAGTTCCTGGCGGACCTGTGCTCCGATGACGCAGAAGCCCGAGTCGCGTTCGGGGTCGCCGTCGGGGAGAAACCGTCCCTGGGCGAGGGTCCAGTGGCGGATCTTCCGAAGTGCCGAGGTGCCCCCCATGATGGGCACCTCGCGTTCGCGACCGCCCCAGGAGGCGTTCGCGCGCCCCGAGACCACCGGGGCGACGTCGTGAAGGAAGGGGCTCTTCTCCAGGGCCCGGGCGTCCGCGATCGTCAGGTCGCGCGGCGTGTCCCCGGCGAACATCGAGGGGCCGACCCCGCTCGTTTCGGTACGGCCGGGGGTCACGATGATCATATGCGTTCCCAGAGACGCGAACTCGTCGGAGACGTAACGCCGGGCCGATTCGCCAAGCGAGGTGAGGACGACGACTGCGGCGACTCCGATCGACATCGCGAGGAGCATGAGGCTGCTGCGCGCGGGATGACGGATCAGGACGCGTGCGGCCAGGCGCGGCAGATCGACGAGGTTCATGGCGGTCGGTTTCCCGTGTCTTCTTCGACCCGTCCATCGATCATCCGGATGCGCCGATCGGCGCGGTCTCCCATCTCCGGGTCGTGTGTCACGACGACGAGCGTGAGCCCGCGCGTCGCGTGTAGCTCTTCGATCAGGTCGATCACCTCGTTGCCGGAGCTGCGATCGAGGTTCCCCGTAGGTTCGTCGGCCAGCAGGACCGACGGCGCCGAGACCATTGCTCGCGCGATGGCCACGCGTTGCCGCTGCCCGCCGGAGAGCTGGTCGGGTCGGTGCTCGCTGCGGGCCGACAAGCCCAGCGAGGCGAGGCTCGTGCGAACCCGTTCGTGACGCTCCTCGGGGGCGACCCCCGAGAGGACGAGCGGAAGCTCGGCGTTCTCCGCCGCCGTGAGGTAGGGCACGAGGTGGAAGAATTGGAAGACGAATCCAATCTTGTCGCGCCGGATTGCGGCCTGCTCGGCATCATCGAGACCGGTGACGTCCCGACCGTCGAGCTCGTAGGATCCGGCCGAAGGGCGGTCCAGAAGGCCGAGAATGTGCATCAGGGTCGACTTGCCCGAGCCCGACGGACCCATCAGGGAGAGATACTCCCCGGGTTGAATGTCGAGGTCGACGCCGCGCAAGGCACGCACCGTATGGTCTCCGACTGCGAAGTTCCTCTCGATCTGGCGGAGTTGGATCATCTCCGGTCCGCCAGGGTTTCCTCCGCAACGACCTCGGCGCCATCTTCGACGCCGTCGCGGTCGACCGTGAGTACGATCTCATCCCCTTCGTCGAGTCCAGAGAGGACCTCGCTGAATTCCCAGTTCTCGAGTCCCGCCTCGATCGTGCGCTCTTCGAGCATCCCGTCGCGGTAGACGAGGACGCGGTGGCCCTCGAGGAGGGACTCGGTCGGGATGCGGCGGACCGCGTCCCGGCTCTCCAGGATGATTTCGACGTCGGCGCTGTAGCCGACCAGCAGTCTTCCCGCGGCGGCGGCGTCGAGAAAGGACACCTCCACGTCGACGGTGCGAGCCTGCTTCTCGAGGTCGAGCACGTAGGGAGCGACCCGTCGGACGCGAGCCGGGTATTTTTTCCCGGGGAAGGCATCCAGGGTGATCAGGGCGGGCAGGCCCTCGGCGATGGCGCCCGCGTCGATCTCGTCGATCGGGGCCCGAACGTAGAGGCAGGTCGTATCGATGAGATCGATGGTGGGCAGCGTGGCGACGCCCACCGGTGAGGGGGTCACTACCTCGCCGATCTCGCCGTTGACCTTTGCGACGATCCCGTCGAACGGGGCGCGCAGGATCGTTCTCTCCATGGCGGCCCGGGCGGCGTCGAGACGTGCCTCGGCGACTCGTGCGGACGTGCGCGCGGCCTCGCAGCCGGCGGTCCGCGCCTTCGCCTCTCCGACCGCCTTGTCCGTGGTTTCGATGGACGCAACCTTCTGCTCATGGAGCCGGACGACCCGGGCGGCCTCCTTCTTCGCGATGTCGCTCATCGTGCAGGCTTCCCGGGCAAGTGCTTCCGATGCCTCGATTTCGCGCTCGGCGAGCGTGACCTGGGCCCGCGCATCCTCGTTCCAGAGCTCGAGGAGGACTTTTCCCTGCGGGACGCGGTCTCCCTCCCGGACGGGGAGGCGGGCGATTTGCCCCCCCATCGAGGTCGACATCCGCGCGCGTTGGCATGCCTCGATCGTGCCGGCCCGGGTGTTGGCGACGGTCGCGTCGACCCGACCGGTTTCCACCCGGGTCAGCACGACCTCCACCGGTGCGGGGAGGGTCGCGCGCCAGGTGCCGAGGGCGATCACGGCGACGCTGGCGACGGCAATCCAGATGAGCGGGCGCTTCATTCCTTTCTAGTAAACACCCGGTGGGCCCCCGTGCGAAGGAGGGACGTGGATCCCCGGGGCATTTTCGAGGCCTGGGCCAGGCCCCGGGGGGGGGCGAGGCCGAGTGGATACGCGGGGACGCCGGCGGGGCCGGGGGGTCGCCCGGAGACGGGGTCCTCCCGGTGCCCGGGTGGTCGCCCGGAGCAGGTGTCCTCCCGGTGCCCGGGTGGGGCCGGCCGGAGGAGGGGGCCCCCGGTGCCCGGGCGGGGCCCCGGCGGCGCTCGTGCCGGTGGATCCTCGATGCTAGGTCTGATTTACCCGGCGCGAGAGTGGCGAAATTGGCAGACGCACTAGACTTAGGATCTAGCGGGCAACCGTGGGGGTTCGAGTCCCCCCTCTCGCACTCGTTGTCCGGCGGTTGTGGCCTTCCGGGGGGTGGGCTAGGCAAGCCCCACGGGAGGCCCGCTGCCGTCTGGCGGTCTTGAGAACGGAGAGTTGATGAAGGTCGAAGTCGAGGAGATCAGTTCTACCGAGCGCAGGCTCGAGGTCGAGATTCCGGCCGAGCGCGTCCATGACGAATTCGAGCGGACGCTCCAGGCCGTCGGGCGTCAGGCGAAGATCAAAGGATTCCGGCCGGGGCGCGTGCCCCGTGCCGTGCTCGAGCGCTATTTCGCCGATGACGTCCGGAATCAGGTGACGACCACGCTGGTGCAGGAGGGTTTCAGCTCGGCCCTCGAGCAATCCAAACTCGAGATCGTATCCCAACCGGAACTCGACATCGGGACCTTGAACGAGAAGGAAGCGCTGAAGTTCTCGGCCCGGGTCGAAGTGCGGCCCGAACTCAGCCGCGTCGACACCGAGGGGCTCGCCGGCCAACGGCCCCGGGTCGAAGTGACCGAGGAGAACGTCGAGAACGTTTTGCAACAGTTGCGGGAGCGCTACGCCGAGCTCGTGCCGGTCGAGGATCGAACCGACGTCGCGCGTGGCGACTACGCCACCGTCAAGCTCGGAGCGACCCTCGACGGCGAACCCGTCGCTGGCTTGACGCATGAGGCTGCGACCATCGAAATCGCTGCGGGCCGCCTGCCGAATGTGGTCGACGAGCGAGTCGCGCTGTCGCGGGTCGGGGAGACGTTCTCGGTCGAAGGCCCGCCTCCCGAAGGCGCACCGCCCGAGTTGGAGGACAAGACCCTCGAGTACACGATCACCGTGAATGCGATCGCGGAGCGGGTACTCCCGGCGCTCGACGACGATTTCGCCAAGGACCACGGCGACTGCGAGACGCTCGATGCCCTTCGCGAGCGTATCCGGACGGGTCTGCACGAGGACGCGACCCGTCGTGCCGATGCGCAGCTGCGGGAGACGGTCCTCGACGACGTACTGAAGAAGAATCCGATCGATTTGCCGGCCTCGCTCGTGCAGCGTCGGATCGAAGCCCTCCTCCAGGACTTCAAGATGGAGTTGGCCAGCCAGGGCCTGCAGTTGACCAACGCGGAGTACGAGGAGGAGGCGCGAGGGAAGCTCAAGGAGCGCGCCGAGCGGGAAGTTGCGGCCGATCTCGTCCTCGAGCGTTTGGCCGAGCAGGAAGACGTTCAGGTCACCGACGAGGAGTTGGCCGAGCAGATTGGCAAGATGCTCGCCTCGGCCGGCAAGAGGGCCGACGAGTTGCGTGAGCATTACGACCACGGCCACACGCGTGACGCGGTGCGCGCGCAGATGATGCGGTCGCGCACCCTAGAGCAATTGGTCGGTCGTGCCGATGTGAAGGACGTGGAAGCGCCTTCAGAGGATTAGCGTTGCCCGTGCTTTTCTTTACGTCTAGAATTCGGGGGACGAAGCCGGCGTATGGCCGGGAGGACTCGACGAGATGCAGAACCTGATTCCGATGGTCGTCGAACAAACCGGCCGCGGCGAGCGCGCGTACGACATTTTCTCGCGCCTCCTCAAGGACCGGATCGTCATGCTGGGATCTCAGATCAACGACGACGTTGCCAACCTGATCATTGCCCAGATGCTCTTCCTGGAGTCGGAAGACCCCGAGAAAGACATCCATCTCTACATCAACTCGCCGGGTGGCTCGGTCTCGTCGGGACTCGCGATCTACGATACGATGCAATACATCCGGCCGCCGGTCTCCACGCTCTGCCTCGGCCAGGCGTCGAGCATGGGAGCGCTCCTGCTTCTCGCGGGAGAAAAAGGCAAGCGATTCGCCTTGCCCTATGCCCGAATCATGATCCACCAGCCTCTGGGTGGTGCGCAGGGGCAGGCGACCGACATTGACATCCAGGCGCGGGAAATCTTGCGCGCCCGCGAGCAGCTCAACAACATCATCGCCAACCACACGGGTCAGAGCTTGAAGCGGATCGAGAAGGATACCGATCGCGACTTCTTCATGACCAGCAAGCAGGCTGTCGAATACGGGATCGTCGACGAGGTCATCGCCGCCCGTTCGAGTAAGAAGGCCTAGGGGGTTTCATGGCCAAACACGGCGACGACCGTTCTGGAAATCTCGTTTGCTCTTTCTGCGGGAAGAGCCAGGACGAGGTTCGCAAGTTGATCGCAGGTCCGACCGTCTACATCTGCGACGAGTGCATCGATCTCTGCAACGACATCATCGCAGAGGAGTGCGACCAGGAAGAGGGGGTTGCTTCCGGGTCGGCGGTACCCAAGCCAGCCGAGATCAAGAAGGTCCTCGACCAATATGTGATCGGGCAGGAGCACGCGAAGAAGATTCTCTCTGTCGCGGTGCACAACCATTACAAGCGCATCGACTCGCAGCTGGTGACGGGCGACGTCGAGTTGCAGAAGTCCAACATTTTGCTGATCGGGCCGACGGGCTCCGGCAAAACGCTTCTTGCGCAGACCCTGGCGCGTTTCCTTCAGGTCCCCTTCGCCATTGCGGATGCGACGTCCTTGACGGAAGCGGGCTACGTGGGCGAGGACGTCGAGAACATCATTCTCTCCCTTCTGCAAAATGCCGACTACGACGTCGAGAAATGTCAGCGCGGCATCGTCTACATCGACGAGATCGACAAGATTGCCCGCAAGGGGGACAACCCATCGATCACGCGTGACGTCTCGGGCGAGGGGGTCCAGCAGGCGCTTCTCAAGATCATCGAAGGTACGACGGCGTCGGTTCCCCCCAAGGGCGGACGGAAACACCCGCAGCAGGAGTTCCTTCAGGTCGACACGACCAATATTCTCTTCATCTGTGGAGGTGCTTTCGTCGGCCTCGAGGATTTGATCCGGCGGCGGGTGGGGCTCAAGCAGGTCGGCTTTGGCGCCGAGCTGCGCGGGCGCGACGATCGGTCGGCCAGTGAGATCCTGCACGACACCCAGACAGAAGACCTTCTCAAATTTGGCCTGATTCCCGAATTCGTCGGCCGCCTGCCGATGATTGCGACGCTGGCCGAGCTCGACGAAGACGCCCTCGTCCAGATCCTGAAGGAGCCGAAGAACGCACTCACCAAGCAGTATGCCAAGCTCTTCGAGATGGAGAACGTCCACCTCAAGTTCACCGACGGTGCTTTGTCGGCGATTGCGCAGGAGGCTCTCAGCAGGAAATCCGGGGCTCGCGGGCTACGGGCCATCATGGAAAACGTGATGCTCGACATCATGTACGACATTCCTTCGGAACCGAACATCAAAGAGGTTCTCATTTCCGAAGAAGTGATTACGAATCGGGAACATCCGATCGTTCTCTACCAGAAGACCGCCGAGACGGCCTGAGCGCCGGAAAGAAGACGAATGCTTTTTCGAAACGAAAAGGACAAAAAAGACCCGGGCGGGGACGAGCCGCAGTCTGGTCTGCGCGTACCGTTGTTGCCGCTTCGCGACATCATCGTCTTCCCGCACATGGTCGTGCCCCTCTTCGTCGGGCGTCAAAAATCCATCCGGGCGCTCGAAGAGGCGATGGGGAAGCAGAAATACATTCTGCTCGCCGCCCAGAAGGACGCCAAGACCAACGACCCCAGTGAGTCCGACATCTACGAGGTCGGCACGCTCGGGAACGTCGTCCAACTTCTCCGTCTTCCCGACGGAACGGTGAAGGTTCTGGTCGAGGGCAAGCACCGCGCCCGGATCCTGCGCTATGTAGACAACCCCGATTACTTCCTGGTCGATGCGGAGGAAATCGAGGAAGTCTGCGAGGGGACGACTGAAGTCGAGGCGCTCATCCGCAGCGTCAACTCGACGTTCGAGCACTACGTCAAGCTGAACAAGAAGATTCCCGCGGAAACCGTCATGTCGGTCGCCTCGATCACCGAAGCGGCTCGACTCGCCGATACGATCGTAGCGCACCTCGGTGTGAAGCTCGAGGACAAGGAGGCCCTACTCGAGACCACGGACCCGGCCGAACGGCTCGAGAAGGTCCTGGGGTACATGCGGTCCGAGATCGAAATCCTCGAGGTCGAAAAGCGCATCCGTACTCGCGTCAAGAAGCAGATGGAGAAGACGCAGAAGGAGTACTACCTCAACGAGCAGATGCGCGCGATCCAGAAGGAGCTCGGTGAGAAGGACGAGTTCAAGAACGAGATCCAGGAACTCGACGAGAAGATCAAAGCCAAGAAGATGACCGCCGAGGCGCAGGAGAAGAGCATCAAGGAGCTGAAGAAGCTCAAGATGATGTCTCCGATGTCTGCCGAGGCGACGGTCGTGCGCAACTACATCGATTGGATGATCTCGTTGCCGTGGGGCGAGTACACCGACGATAAGCTGGACATCGAGGAAGCCGAGAAGGTTCTCGACGAGGACCATTACGGGCTCGAGAAGGTCAAGAAGCGCATCATCGAGTATCTGGCCGTCCAGCAATTGGTCGGGCAGCTCAAGGGGCCCATCATCTGCCTGGTCGGTCCGCCCGGCGTCGGGAAGACCTCTCTGGGGAAGTCGATTGCTCGTTCGACGGGGCGCAAATTCGTGCGCATTTCTCTGGGCGGCGTGCGCGACGAGGCGGAGGTCCGCGGCCACCGGCGGACCTATATCGGCGCGCTCCCGGGCAAGATCATCCAGTCGATGAAGAAAGCCGGAGCTGGCAATCCGGTCTTCCTGCTCGATGAGGTCGACAAGATGTCGACCGATTTCCGAGGGGATCCGTCTTCGGCCCTGCTCGAGGTTCTCGATCCAGAGCAGAACACGGCTTTCAATGATCACTACCTCGACGTCGATTACGACCTCTCGAAGGTCATGTTCATCACGACGGCGAACAATCTGGAGCGGATCCCGCGACCCCTGCAGGACCGCATGGAGATCATCCGCATCGCCGGCTACACCGAGCTGGAAAAACTCAACATTGCCAAGAAGTACCTCATTCCCAAGTGCCGTGAGAACAACGGCCTGAAGGAAGAAAACATCGAGTTTTCCGACAATGCCGTCCTCGGCCTGGTGCGTCATTACACCAAAGAGGCGGGTGTCCGATCGTTGGAGCGAGAGATCTCGTCGGTTTGCCGCAAAGTCGCGGTGGAGATCATCAAGGGGGATAGCGAGGACCAGACCCTGGTCAATTCGGAGAGCCTTCCGAAGTATCTCGGCCCCGAGAAGTTCCGCTACGGGCGGGCTGGCGAGGAGGCGCGCATCGGCGTCACGACCGGACTGGCCTGGACCGACCTCGGAGGAGAATTGCTCAAGACCGAGGTGGCGGTCGTTCCCGGGAAGGGAAAGCTCACCATCACGGGCCGTTTGGGCGAGGTGATGCAGGAGTCGGCACAGGCGGCGATGAGCTATGTGCGTTCCCGGGCAGACGACCTGGGACTGACGCGCGACTTCTACCAGGCGATCGACGTCCACATCCACGTTCCCGAGGGCGCAACCCCCAAGGACGGCCCCTCCGCCGGAATCACGCTGGCGACCTCACTCGTTTCAGCGCTGACCCGGATTCCGGTGCGCTCGGACCTCGCGATGACCGGTGAAGTGACGCTGCGGGGCAATGTCCTTCCGATCGGCGGCTTGAAGGAGAAGGTTCTCGCTGCCCACCGGGGTGGAATCACACACATTCTCATCCCGGCGGAAAACGAGAAGGACATCGAGGAGATTCCCGAGTCGATCCGCAAGGACCTGACGATCGAACTCGTCGAGCATGCCGACGAGGTGCTCCGTAAGGCGCTGGTCCTCGAGGATCCGGAGAGTTTCCTCAAGAAGCAGCGGCAGATCGCTGAAGCCTTCACCGAGGCGCCGTCGCCCACCGACGTCGTCACTCACTGACGGAAGCCCGCGAGAACTTCCCCGACGTCTCCGCCGCCACGCTGGCGTGGCGGCGGAGACCCGCGCGGGTCGCAGGGCCTCGGGATGGGAGCTCGCGGCCGACCGGTGGGATGCAATCCGGGCACCGGGGCGCGGGCCTCTCCGCCCGGCTCTCGTCCGGGGTGATCCATCCGGCCCGGCGCGGGCATCGGGAGGGCTCCACGGGCCCGCCACCCGGCTGTCCCGTGGCCACTCTGGCCGATTCGTTTGCTCTGCTTGGAAAAGGTTGGTATTCCGGGCGCTATTGGGAGGACAGTAAGGCTATGACGAAGGCAGATTTGATCGAGGCAGTGGCGGCGAAGATGGACCTTCCGAAGGCGATGGCCGAGCGTACGGTCAACCTCATCTTCGACGACATCACGTCGGCGCTTCAGAACGGAGACAAGGTCAACGTCTCTGGCTTTGGCACGTTCACGGTTTCGGATCGTAAGGCGCGACAGGGGCGCAACCCCAAGACCGGCGAGACCATCGACATTCCGGCTTCGCGCGCCGCGAAGTTCAAGCCCGGCAAGGGCCTGAAGGACGCCCTGAACTAGGGGCGCCCCGGCGCCCTGCGGGCGTCTTCGGCGGCCTTGCGCGCTTGTCGTTCCCGGGAGGAGGAGGCCGTCCTCCAGGGTGGTTCGGCGTCGAACCCCGCAGGAGAAGGGCTTCGGCCCGCAGCAGATGCGCTCGGCGGCCTCCCGCCGTCTGCTCGACCGGAGGCCGCCGATCCGGGGTCGCATCGTTTCGTCAGCGACTTCTTCCGGGCGGGTCCTCGAAGCGACTTCCTCGTTCCGCGGAGCCTTGAGCCTTGCTCCGGCGAGTGTCAACGATGAACCACAAGCCCCGGGCCCGGGGTGTTCGGGCGGTTAGCTCAGTGGGAGAGCATCGGCCTTACAAGCCGAGGGTCACTGGTTCGATCCCAGTACCGCCCATGCCGTGAACTCTCCCGGGACCGAGGCGTCGGGAAAGGACCAACCCATGTCGGAAACCATCGAGAGGGAAGCCGTCGAAACCTACGAGCGGTTGGTGGCGCTGCGCGACGAGATCGACGCCGGCAAGCGGCCCTGGGCGGAGATGGCCGAATTCTTCACCGAGGACGCCGCGTATATCGATCCGGCGTGGGGCCGCATCGAAGGGCGGGAAAACATCCGGAATTTCTTCACGAAATCCATGGAGGGGCTCACCGGACACGGGTGGTCCACGCCGGAGAACTGGATCATGGCGGCGGGACACCGGGTGGTGAGCCAGTGGGATCAGATCCTGGGCCACAAAGCCGACGGCAGCCCCTGGATGGTCCCCGGTCTGTCGATCCTCTACTACGCGGGCGATGGGCTCTTCTGCTACAGCCACGACATGCTCAACATGACCCACGTCGGTCAGACCATGAAGGCGATGCAGTGGAGGCCCCCGGGGACCGTGAATCATCCCCCGAAGACCATCGACCGGGACATCTCCCTGCCTGCGGCCTGGGCCCACCTGGACCCCACCCGCGCCCCGGAGAGGTGACCGTGGGCGGCCGCGGCTGCCCACGGGTTCTTCGAAGAAGGGCGCGCCCAGGGGAGGGGGGCTTCATTTCGCATTGGAAAATGGGCCTCTTTCGGGGAATTCGGTCTCTGGACGGATGGGTGCTTGCCGCCTCCGGATGCGCTTGCTAGGTCTTCGCCACACTGCGGGGTCGTAGCTCAGCTTGGTTAGAGCGCCGGCCTGTCACGCCGGAGGTCGCGAGTTCAAGTCTCGTCGGCCCCGTTTCATTTTTCCCGCAGTTCGAAATCCGGAACGAAAACACAGATCATGGCAACGAAGGTGACAACCTTTCCCTCCAGGGATGAGGGACTCGGCCAGAGGCGATGGGTCGTCGTCGACGGTGGGGGACGAGCATTGGGTCGCGTCGCGACGCAGGTCGCTGACCTGCTTCGCGGAAAGACCAAGCCCACGTTTTCTCCCCATGTCGATTGCGGCGATTTCGTCATCGTCGTGAACGCGGGCAAGATCCGTCTGACCGGAAAGAAGGCTACCGAGAAGCTGTACCACCGGCACTCGGAGCATCCGGGCGGTCTGCGTTCCACCCCGGCTGGGGAGCTTCTCGAGGGCCGCCCAGACCGCATCGTCCGCGAGGCGGTCAAAGGCATGTTGCCCCGGAATCGGCTGTCGCGTCGGCTGATCACGAAGCTCAAGGTCTACCCGGGAGCCGAGCACCCACACGGGGCGCAGCAGGCAACCGCGGTGGAAGCACTGGACTAGGACGAATCCGATGGCGGAGCAGGCACAGACGTACAACGCGACGGGCCGTCGCAAGAGCGCAGTCGCGCAGGTCCGGGTTTCCTATGGTTCCGGCCGCATCCTCGTGAACCGCCGCGGCCTCGAGGATTATTTCGGCCGACCGACCTCCCGCATGATCGTGAACCAGCCGTTCGAGGTGACCGAGACCCTGGGTCGCTGGGACGTCACGGTGAACGTGAAGGGCGGTGGTGTCTCCGCGCAGGCCCAGGCCGTCCGCCACGGTATTTCGCGCGCGATGCTCCTGGTCGATTCCAACTACCGGCCCACCCTCAAGAAGGCTGGCTTCATCACCCGGGACTCCCGCGAGGTCGAGTCCAAGAAGTACGGCCGCCACAAAGCCCGTAAGCGCCCGCAGTACTCCAAGCGCTGATTTCGGCGGTCGTCCGGAGAATCGGCCCTGGCGCACAACCGACACGGTCGTGCGAGGCGTGAAGCGGCCTGAGCCCCTTCAAGGGGGGCGCTCTCTACCAACCGCCTACCCCCCCGCCGGGGGATGCCCGCCTTCCGATGATCCGCCCGGGTGCGCTCGGCCGCTCCACGGCGTGGTGCAGACCGCGAAGGCCCTTTCTCAGTCGCTTCCGAGGAAGAAGATCGCGCCGATGACGGCAAAGAGCACGTTGGCCGACCACGCCGCGATGATCGGGGGCAGCATTTCGCCCTTGCCGAGGCTGGAGGTCAGCGCCAGCACGACCCAGTAACTGAACCCGATCACGAGCGCGATGCCGACGTTGGCGGCGGCGCTGGACTGCCGGCTGTGGCGTGAGGCCAATGGGATGGCGATGACGGCCATCACGAGGCTCGCGAAGGGCAGGGCGAGTTTCAGCCAGAGTTCCACCCGCGAGTCGTTGGTGTCGATGCCTTTGGCCGCGAGGTCTCGGGTCTGGGCGGAGAGGGCCTGGTAACTCATGTGTTCGGCTTCGCGGTAGACGGCCTTGAAGTCCTCCGGCGTCTCGTCGATGACCAGACCACCCGCCTCGAGATTGCGGGTCTCGATCCCACCCTGCGGGTCGACCAGAACCTCGTAGGCGTCCCGTGTCGTCCAGGATGCGCCGGTCCAGCGGGCCATGGCGGCCGAGACGACGCGTCGCAGTCGGAATTCCTCGTCGAATTCGTAGCGGGTCAGGCCCTGGATCTCGTTCTGGTCCCGGTCGAAGAAGTCGATGTTCGTGAAGCCGCGCCGGTCCTGGTACCAGATCTCGCGCTGTCGGAACTGATTGCGGTACGCCCTCTTCTTGATCTCTACCCTTTCGATGTAATCGGAGCGGGCAGCGCTGGGGGGGACGACGAACTCGTTCCAGGCGAGCATCCCGAGCGACAGCAGGGTGGCGGCGGCGAGCAGGGGGGTTGCGATCTGCCAGAGGCTGACTCCGCAAGCGCGCATCGCCATGAGTTCCGCGCGCCGGGCAAGGGTTCCCAGTCCCAGGAGGACCGAAGCAAGCACGGCTGCCGGCATGATCTGGCCGACGATGAGCGGGATCTTCAGCAGGAAATAGATCACGACCTGGCTGGTGCTCGGATCATGCTGCAGGAAGCGCGGAATGCGCTCGAAGAAATCGATGCACAGGTACAGGAGGATGAACGCGGCCAGGGTCAGAAAGAGCGATCGGCCGACCTCGCGCAGAACGTACCCGGCGACGGTCGGGAGCCAGAGACTGGGCATCAGGGGGTCGCCTTCGCCGGCCGGAGTCGGCTCCGCAGCGATTCGAGGAGGCGTCGCAGCCGCCCCTCGAACGGGGGGCGGGCTTCGCGCGCCGCCCGCACGAAGAGACTGATGCCGGTACCGGCGAGGATGAAATTGGGAAGCCAGAGGGCAATTTCGGGTGGAAGGACTTCGTTTGCGGCCAGTGCGTCGCTTGCCGTGAGCAGCAGATAGTAGGCGAGGATGATCACGAGGCTGACGGCGAGACCTCGGGAGCGCACCGCCCGCACGGGCTGTAGTCCAAGCGGGATCGCCAGGAGCGGGAAGATCAACGCGGCGCATGGAATGGCGTATCGCCGCGCCAACTCACTCCTCTCGGCCAGACCTTCGACGCCTGCCGCCTGGTTCGCGGCCACCTTCTCGCGCAACTCGGTGAGGGGTACCTCGCTGGGATCGCGCTCGCGCGTCTCCAGTTCTCCCAGGGCTTCGCCGAGGTTCAACGAGACGTCGTATTCGACGAAGTCGGTCTTGTGGAATCCCCGATTCGCGGCCTCGTGGGTGAACGTGACGCCATCATGCAGACGCAAATGCAGCGTCTGGGCATCTTCGTCGGCGACCAGGGTGCCGCTGCTCGCGATCACCGTATTTTCCTGATCGGGAGTGCGTCGGTCGGAGATCAGGATTCGTTCCAGCCGATTGCCGGGCGGTTCGATCCGCTCGACGTAGATGACCAGGCCCTGGAAGTCGTCGTTGAAGACCTTCTCCGTCAGGCCCGCGGTGGCGCGGGTGCGCGCGAGTTCGAAGATACCGGTCTTGAGGCGGGTATTGCCCCAGGGCCGCGCGTGCAGGGAGAGGCCGACGGAGGCGGCGAACACCACCACGGCGAACGCCGCGATCGGGACGGAGATCTGGTACAAACTCAAGCCGGACGCACGCATCGCGATCAACTCGCTCTCGGCCGAGAGTCGGCCGATGGCCATCAGGATGGCCAGAAGCAGCGCCATGGGAACCGTGACTTCGAGAAAAGCGGGCAGAATGTACGAGAAGAGCAGCAAGACCTCGCCCAACGGGACGCCGCGGTTCACCACCATCTCGACGAGCCGCATGATGCGCGCGATGAGAAGAATGAACGTGAACAGGGCCAGGCCCGCGACGAACGGCCCGAGAACCTGCAGAAAGACGTAGCGGTGAAGGGTTCGCCCCATGGCTCGGATGGATCGATGCTAACCGACGCCCGAAAAGGTGTAAAACACGGTTCGAACCGCCGCCGGGGCCGCACGCCCTACGTGGCGGTCGGGCTCCATCCAGTTGCGGCGTTTCTCGAGGCGCGTCCCGGCGACGTGGAGGGGGTGCTCGCGACTCGCGAGAGCCGGGCCCAGATCGAGCATCTGGCCGCCGAGGCGGGATTGCGGGTCGAGTCGAGCGACCCCCGGACGCTGGAGGCCTTGGCGGGAGGGGCGGCCCACCAGGGGGTCGTGGCAATCGGTCGCCCACCGCCCGCCTGGGAGCTCGACCAACTCCTCGCCCGCGGGCCCGAATTCGTGGTGGTCCTCGATGGCCTGACCGACCCCCGCAACGTCGGCGCGGTCCTCCGATCGGCCGAGGCCACGGGAGCGGGCGGAATCCTCGTTGCCCGGGACCGGGCGCCCGGCCTGACGCCCGCCCTCGTCAAGGCGTCCGCAGGCGCCGTAGAGTGGTTGCCGATCGTGCGGGTGACGAACCTGGCCCGCTCGCTCGCGACCCTCCGGTCGGCGGGATTCTGGATCGTGGGCCTCGATGCGGCCGGTGACCTGGATCTGGGAGCCCCAGCGGCCTTTCCGGGCCTGCCGGCGGCCCTGGTCCTCGGGGCCGAAGGGGCCGGCCTGCGCCCCCTGGTGCGGCGTGGCTGCGACCGGCTCCTGCGGATTCCCATGCGGGGCCGGACCGAGTCGTTGAACGTCTCGGTGGCGGCCGGAATCGGGCTTTGGGAGCTCGCCCGGCTTCGCGAGGCCGGCCGATCTTGACACCCCAGAATCGCCAATGGTAACGACGTAGTTCGATCCGGGTCCGTTGTGGTCGCGCCAAGGGAGTTTGTGCGCGGCGTCGATGCGGGTTTTGCTTGTAAAAACGGGAGGTTTGGAACTGCATCGCGCTCCGGCGGGTCTGGGAAGTGCGCCGATGTGGCTCAATTGGTAGAGCAACTGATTTGTAATCAGTAGGTTGTCGGTTCGAGTCCGATCATCGGCTCGCTACGCGGCGGGTGTTTCGGAGAGGTACCCAAGTGGCCAACGGGAGCAGACTGTAAATCTGCCGGCTTATGCCTTCGGAGGTTCGAATCCTCCCCTCTCCATAGGGGAAAGGTCCGAGAAACAGGAACAAAAGTACGGGTCGGGCGGGAATAGCTCAGTTGGCTAGAGCACGAGCCTTCCAAGCTCGGGGTCGCGGGTTCGAATCCCGTTTCCCGCTTTGTACGAATCAAACAAGAGAGAGCAGCCCTCCCGGCGCCCGGAGAGGTCTCTCGGAGCAGCAAGAAATAGGTTCTCGGAAGTTCACAGGCCCAGGTAGCTCAGTCGGCAGAGCACGTCCTTGGTAAGGACGAGGTCGGCGGTTCGATCCCGCTCCTGGGCTCGTCGAAGACCCAACGCCAGCACGTACGACAAGGTCGACGGACACGAAGACAAGATAGGCGAAGACATTCATGCGAGATCTCGTGGCCCTGCAATGCGAGGAGTGTAAGCGCAAGAATTACACGACGACGCGGAACAAGAAGCGGACGACCGAAAAGCTGACGATGAAGAAATTCTGCTCGGCGTGTCGAACGCATCGACCTCACAAGGAGGTCAAGGTCTGAGTGTTTTGGGCCAGTAGCTCTAATTGGCTAGAGCACCGGACTCCAAATCCGGGGGTTGCAGGTTCGAATCCTGCCTGGCCTGTTACCCGGCAGTCCTGCCGCGATGGTCGGGACGAGAAAAGAAACCGAGAGAAGGGAAATCGAGCGAACATGGCGAAGCAGTCGGAGAGCCGTGGTGCCCAAGGGGGATCTCAGGGCAAGGTAGGCGACATTGTTTCGGCTGGCCCTCGCTCGATTCAGTTCGTCAAAGAGGCTTGGCAGGAGC
>JAPOLW010000160.1 GCA_029976905.1 bacterium
GACGTCCCGTCCCCGTTCCGGCTCACGAACCTCGAATCCGAGAGCGCGGTAGAAGCGGATCATCTCCGGTGGCCGCGCGGTCGGAAGCGCGACGTGATCGAAACTGCCGACCGGCATGAGGAGAGAGCCCCCGGAGGCCGAACCCCGGGAGCCTCCTAGGCCTCCTTGAGCTTGTAGCGCAGCGGGAGCTTCTTCACGCCACCCACCAGAGCGGAGTGCAGGCGCTCCACCGGCCCGGCCAGTTCGATCTCGTCGATGCGCGGCAGGAGGTAGCGATACGCAAACTCCAACTCCAGGCGCGCGACGTGCGCGCCCAGGCAGAAATGCTCGCCGACGCCAAAGGCCAGGTGGCGATTCGGATGACGGTCGACGCGAAACTCGAAGGGGTCCTCGAAGACGTCCTCGTCCCGATTGGCCGACGGATAGAAGAGTGCCAGGTGCTGCCCTTTGGTGATCTTGCGACCGCGAAGCTCGGTATCCTCGCTGGCGGTGCGGCAGAAGTGGATGATCGGGCTCGTCCAACGCACGATCTCCTCGACGGCATGCGGCAGCAGTTCGAGGTTCTGCTGCAGCTTGCGGAGTTCCGCCTGATGCTCGACCAGGGCGAGCATCCCGCCGCTGGTGGCATTCCGGGTCGTCTCATTACCCGCGATCACGATGATCAGACACCAGGTGAGCACGTCGACGTCCGGGATCGGCTCTCCGTTCACCTCCATCTGGGCGAAAAAGGTCACCAGGTCGTCCTGCGGGTTCTTCTTGCGATCCGCGACGAGGGTCGTGAAGTACGCGAAAAGCTCGCCCATCGCCTGTAGGGCCGTCTCCTGACCGGTCATCCCTTCCCCAATGAAATCCGGGTCATTCGCGCCGATCGTCCGGTTCGTCCAGTCGAAGAGCAGCCGCCAGTCTTCCCGCGGCACCCCCAGCAGCCAGGCGATGACCGCAATCGGCAGCGGCGCGGAGACTTTTTCGACAAAATCGCACTCCCCTTCGTTTCCCTCTGCGAGGAGCGAGTCGATGATCTCCCGGGCCAGCGACTCGATGTCGCCGTGCAGGCGACGCAGCTTCCCGGGCGTGAAGCGTTTGGCCGCGAGCTTGCGGTAGTCCGTATGCTTGGGCGGATCCATCTGGATCAGCGTCTTCGGAAAACCGGCGTCGCTCTCCTGGGAGTTGTCGAGAACCAAACGCGGACCATTGAGGAAGAGTTCCGGCTGACGACCGATGGTGACGATGTCCTCCGCCTTGGTGACCGCCCAGAACGAGGGTCCACCATCGGTCTGCTCGTACCACGAAACCGGGTCCTCCCGTCGCAAGGTGCTCCAAAGGACGTGCGGGTATCCCCGCGCCGCATAGTCGGCGCCCGACACGAGGTTGAAGTTCTCGAAGGTGATCTCTTGGTCGGCCATAGGGGCACCCTAGTGCACCGGGCGTCCCGGGGCCAGCGGGTCCGAGCGCAGGGATTTGCTGGCTCGACTCCCTGTCCTATGGTCTCCACCGATGATCCGCGTCCATCTCCAGAAGCCCGTCCGGGGCGCCGGGCCTCACACCGGCAGATCGCCTTCGCGTCCCCCCGACGCGCATCGGCCGACGCCCGGGGTCCTCGCCGAAGCCGGATTCCTTTGCGCCGTCGCCCTCCTGGCGGCGGCCTGCAATCCCGACCGCGAGTTCTTCGAGGCCCGCATCGAAGGAAGGGAGCGGCCGCGCCACGCCGTCGCAGCCCGCGCGAGCGCCCGTCGCGACGCCGGTCGCGCCCTGGGCACAACGAGCGAAAAGACGATCCTCTTCGGCGATCTGCACGTCCACACCTCGTATTCCTTCGACGGCTACCTCTTCGCCCTGCCCCTGATCGGTGGCGAAGGCGCGCACCCCCCCAACGACGCCTGCGACTTCGCGCGCTACTGTGCCGACCTCGACTTCTTCGCGCTCACCGATCACGCCGAATCGCTTCTTCCCGAAACCTGGGCGTCCTCCCGGGAAAGTATCCGGCGTTGCAACGGCGTGGCCGGTGACCCCTCCGATCCCGACGTCGTCGCCTTCCTCGGCTTCGAATGGAGCCAGGCCGGGGCCACACCCGAGGAGCATTTTGGTCACCGCTGCGTCTTCTTCCGGGAAACCGACGACGATCGCCTCCCCACGCGTCCGATCGCATCGCCGCCGAACGTGGCCGGCACGGCCATGTTGCGCGACAGCCTGGGAACCCTGCGCTGGATCACGCCCTGGCACTGGCAGCAATACGGCGATTACATGGACTTCAGTCGCCGCCTGCTCGAGCAACCGCGCTGCGCACCCGACGTGGCCGTCCGCAATCTCCCCGACGATTGCACGGACGTCGCCGAGACCCCGGCCGTACTGCGCGAGAAACTGGACGACTGGGGTTTCGACGCCGTCGTGATCCCACACGGCACGGCGTGGGGCACCTATACACCGGCGACGGCAACGATCGACAAGCACCTCGACCCATCCCAATTCGATCCCGAACGGCAACTCCTCGTCGAGGTGATGTCCGGCCACGGAAACGCCGAGGAATACCGTTCCTGGCGGGAGTGGATCGTCGACGAACGAGGAGAACGGATCTGCCCGGAGCCCACCGCCGACTACCTGCCCTGCTGCTGGCAGGCCGGCGAAATCATGCGCTCGCGATGCAGCGACCTGCCCGAAGACGAATGCGAACGACGGGTTCGGGAAGCCCGTCGCCTGGCGACCCGGGCGTATACCCGACCGCAGCAGGTCTTCCCAGATGCGCCCCTCGAGGCCTGGCTCGACTGCGGACAGTGCCGCGACTGCTTCAAGCCCGCATTCGCCTACCGCCCTCGCGAATCGATCCAATACGCCATGGCCCTGAGCCACCCGGACGCGACCGACGCGCAGGGTCGGCCGTTGCGTTTTCGCTACGGGTTCGTCGCGTCCAGTGACGGCCATACCGCGCGGCCCGGGACGGGATACAAGGCGGTCGAGCGCAGCATGATGACCGACGTCGTCGGCGAACCGAGCGCTCTGGTCACACAATTCCAGAAGTACGCGGCCCGCATGGACGATCCACAACGACCCCGGGCGCCCGAGACCGGGGCGATCTCCCTGTCCGGCAACGATCTGCGCATCAGCGACTTCCTGTATCCAGGCGGCATTGCCGCGGTGCATTCGACCGGCCGGAGCCGCGAAGAGATCTGGGCGGCGATGCAACGTCGCGAGGTCTACGGCACCAGCGGGCCGCGCATCCTGTTGTGGTTCGATCTTCTCGACGATGACGGCTCGCGCCGTCCCATGGGATCACACGTCGAACGCCGGGGAACACCCCGCTTCGAGGTACGGGCGGCCGGGGCTCCGGTACAGAAGCCCGGCTGCCCCTCCTGGGTGCACGACGGGCTGTCGGCCGAGCGACTCGCGCGACTTTGCCGCAACGAATGCAACCACCCCGACGACGCGCGCCACCCGATCACCGCGATCGAGGTCGTCCGCATCCGCCCCCAACTCTACGACGGCGAGGAGATCGAGCCACGGATCGAGGATCCGTGGCAGCGCTTCCCCTGCCCGCCCGATCCGGCCGGCTGCCGGGTGACCTTCGACGATCCCGACTTCGCGGGTGCCCGCCGCGACACCCTCTACTACGTGCGCGCCGTGCAGGCCGAGACGCCGGAGATCAACGGACAGCCGCTGCATACCGAGTTCGACGAGCGCGGACGAGCCGTGTCGATCGACGTCTGCGAACCCGGCTCGGGAGATTGCCTGGCGCCGAGCCAGGAGCGGGCCTGGTCCTCACCGATCTTCGTCGACTGGGCCCGCGCGACCGGAGACGGATCGAGGCCGGGCGGGCCGTCCCGCCCCGGGGACCGATCGAGGCCGAGCGGGCCGTCCCGCCCCGGGGACCGCCGGAGCAGAACGGCGCAACCGCAAAAGACTCAGGCGCTCGCCGCCGCACTCGGGCGCGCCGAGGTCCGCGCCATCCAATCGGTGAGCCACGCGCACTTCGGGTCGATCGTCTGACCGACCTGGGCACCAAAGTCCACGAAGGCGAACAAAAAGACGTCGGCCAACGAAAAACGCGCACCGGCGATCCACTCGCGGCCCGCCATCAAGCCGTCGAGCCAGGCCAGATTCTCCTGCGCGATGGCCTTGAGGTCGTCGGCTGCCTGCGGGATGAGGTGCATGCGGTTCTGGAAGAGCCCCTGCCCCTCGGCGAAGCGGAACCCGTTGACCATGGGCTCGACGATGTTGAGGTCGATGCGCCGCACCCACATCCGGGTCTCGGCACGCTCCTCGGGCGTCGCTCCAACCAACACCGGGTCCGGGTGCTTTTCCTCGAGGTACTCGCAAATGGGAATGATCTCGGCGAGAAACGTGCCGTCATCGAGCTCGAGACAGGGCAGCCGCCCGTCGGGATTCTTCGCCTTGTAGGCGTCCTGGCGATTCTCCCCCCCCATCAGGTCGACTTCGACCCGCGGAAGCTCGATGCCCTTTTCGGCCAGGAACATGCGTACGGTACGCGGGTTGGGACCCAGGCTGTCGTAGAATTTCATGTCGTTGAACTCCTCTCCTCGATGGGTTTTCGATCCAACCCGGCAGTAGCACGAGCCGATCGGGACGCCACGCTTGACCCGCCGCGTTTCACGAGCGACGAGTCGGTGTGGCCACCCATCGACACCCTACGACATCCGGGGGCGGCCTGTTTCTCGACGCGGTATTGCTGCTCGCACTCGCCGGTGCTTCTTTCGCCGTCCGCGTGGGGCCCGCGGCGGACGTGAGCCTCTGGTGGGACGAATTGATCCACCTGCAAACCGCCTCGGGAGACGGCTTCCTCGACGTCTTCTGGGCCGCCAAGCTGGGGATCCCGCCAGGATTCGGGAATGCCGGCGCCGTGCCACTGGACTATCTCCTCCTGCACGCGTGGTTGCGGATCGCGCCCGAGCCCTCGCCCGAGGGGCTCGAACTCTACTACCGGACCCCGGCCCTGATCTGGAGCATCGGCTGCGTTCTCGCCACCTACGTCTACGGGCGTCGCTTCTTCGATCGGGGCGTCGGGCTCGTCGCCGCGACATTGCTCGCGCTCTCGGTCCCGCACTCCCTCTACGCCGCCGAGGTGCGCTTCTACTCGCTGTTCGCTCTCATGACCGTCGCGAACCTCTACGCCTTCTCGAACCTGGCGCTGAAGCGAACGAACGCCCGCCCCTGGGTCGTCTACACTCTGGTCGGCGTCTTCTACTTCACGACCGGCTTCTTCGCGCTTCTGGTCATGCTGGTGCAGTACGGGGTACTCTTCGTATTGCTCGCCCGCGATGCGCGCCGCGCCGCTCCCGCTCGTCGCGGGCCGGGCCTCGCGCGGCTGGGACTACCATTTGCGAGCGGACTGGTGATTCTCGGCGTCGTAGGGCTCTACCTACACGGCACGTTTCTCGGAGTTCGCTACGGACGCCCGGTCGAAGGACTGAGCGCCTGGGAGCGCACACAGGTCGCTTTCGATTTCTACGCCGGTGGGAACCCCTTGCTGCTGGCCGCGTTCCTGATCGGCATCCCGGCGTTGCTCTCCCGCGAATGGAAGCGGGATCCGGCGCGATTTGCCGCCGCCTGCGCCCTGGTCGGGTCCTTCGCGGTGATCCCGGTGATCGTCGAGATCGAGCGCATGAAGGAGTACTACTTCCATCCCCGGCACACCTTCTTCCTGATGCCGATCTTCGCTCTGATCGCTGCATCCGGCCTCCTCGCCCCCGTGCGACGCCTCGATCTCCTCCGCCGCCTCGGCGGCAGTGCAAAAACGCGCGACGCGGCCTACGTCGCAACGGGCGTCGTCGTCGCTCTCGGCCTCTCCGCACTTCCCCTAGAGAGCTACCTCGCCAACCCGCAACCGCGCTTCGCGCGCACCAAGACCCTGCGCGGCTTCAAACCCCTCATGCGTCATCTCCGCAAACGGGTCGATGAGATCGCGCCCGACCAGATCTACCTTCTTCTTGCCGAACGCGGTCGGCCCGGACACATCGGCAACCCCATGCTGGCCAAATACCTCCAGTGGCACGGGCTCGAAGACCGGGTCGTCCTCCACGGCGTGGACGTGCCCCACGCCACGAGGCGACAATTGGCTCGCGTCTGTCCAGACCAATGCGACGGCGTCCCCGCGCGTCGGCTTCGTCTGCAATTCGAGGCCAAGAGCCCCTTCAACGCGCGCGGAGAAATGCTCGACCTCGTGGGCGTGGCGCCCGACCCGCCGAGCCGACGGCCCGTCGGCGGCGTGGGCCTCCTGCACTATTGGCGGTATGTCGGTGGCCCGCCGGCGCGCGCCGAAGGATTCCGCATAGAACGCTTCCGGGGCCTCTCGTTCTTCGAGCCGATTCGACCGACGGAGAACGAACGAACGAGCGCAACGCGCATCTCCGCGCCAGGCAGCCGCACCGATGAGTCTTCCTGACCGATCGGCCGGGAGAGGATTCGCCAGCGCCGCCCGGGTGAGCCTTCTCGTCGCACTCTTTTCCATCGGCAGCTGTGGGCTCACCCCCGAAGGGCCCGGAACCGAGCGCTGGGACCCGCCGGTGGGCCCGGCGCTCGACCGCCCGCTGGCCGAACGCGAGGCGTGCGCCGATCACGATCCCCTACGACAGCCCTTCTTCGGCGATCTGCACGTGCATACGGCCCTGTCGATGGATGCACGCGTCCGCGGCACGCTGCAGACACCCGACGACGCGTACCGCTTCGCGACCGGGGAAGCCCTCGATCTGCTCCCGCTCGATGACGACGGTCGCGGAACGCGACGGGTGCGTCTGGATCGGCCCCTGGACTTCGCAGCGGTGACGGATCACGCCGAGTGGCTGGGCGAGGTCCACCTCTGCACCGACCCCCAAAGCCCCCCCTGGGACTCGCGCGGTTGCCGGATCTTTCGCGGGGAGACGGAATCCTGGCTCGCCTGGCTCTTCGGAGTGCGGGGGGATCGCGCGCGTATCGTCGGGGTCGTCGGCCTGGGCGGTCGCAGTCGCGAGGTCTGCGGCGAGGACGCCCGAGAGTGTCGGGCGGCTGCACGGTCGTCCTGGGAGCAGACCCGGGAAGCCGCCGAGCGCTTCTACGACCGTACTTCGGCGTGCCGCTTCACGACGTTCGCAGGCTGGGAGTACAGCCGCAGCCCCGCCCAATCCAAGGTCCATCGCAACGTCCTCTTCCGCAACGAAAACGTTCCGGAGTTGCCCCTGTCGTGGATGGATACCCCCACCGAACAACTTCTCTGGGAACGACTGCAGGGACTCTGCATCGATCGCGACGTGGGCTGCGATGCACTCGCCATCCCCCACAACCCCAATCTCTCCAACGGGCGCATGTTCCAGATCTGGTACCGTGAGTTGCCCCCGGACGAGCAGCGCAGACAGGCCGCCCTGCGCGCCGCGCTCGAACCCCTGGTCGAGATGATGCAGATCAAGGGGGAGTCGGAGTGCGCCAATGGCCTGCTCGGTGTACTCGGAGAGCGAGACGAGCTCTGCGACTTCGAGAAGATTCGTCGGGTCGGAAAAGACGAATCGGAGGATTGCCGCGAGGGCACCGGCGCAGGAGCGCTCAAGGGAGAAGGCTGCGTCTCGAAACGCGACTATGTGCGCTATGCGCTCGTCGAGGGGTTACGCGAAGAGGATCGGATCGGTGTGAATCCCTTCAAGTTCGGCTTCGTCGGCGGCACCGACAATCACAATGCGACACCCGGAAACGTGGCAGAAGAAAACTACCCGGGGGCCGATGGGGAAAGCGACGATACGGCCGCCAAGCGTCTGGCCTCGACCACCGGGGACGCCGCGCCCATCTCCAGGGAAATCGCGCGCAATCCGGGCGGACTCGCCGGTCTCTGGGCCGAGCGCGTCGGCATTCTCAACATCGGTATCGAGGGCATGATGATCCTCGGCACTTGGTTCGGGGCGTTCGGAG
>JAPOLW010000161.1 GCA_029976905.1 bacterium
GTTCGACTTCGATGGTCTCGTACATTTTCCCTCCGTACCTTCGTCGGTTGGACAACCCTCGGTCGGCGCGGCAAGGATCGGGGAGTGCCACGCGTCTCGGTCCTTCTACCGGTTCATCAGGCCGAGGCCACCCTACCGGCCTGCCTCGAGAGCCTGCGTCGCCAGAGCTTCGAGGACTGGGACTGTGTCCTGGTCGATGACGGATCGACCGACGCGACGGTCGCTCTGGCCCGGCAATCGATCGGCGGAGATCGCCGCTTCACGATCCTCGAGCGACCCCACCGCGGCCTCGTCGAGACCCTGAACGCCGGATTGGCCCACTGCCGCGGGGAATACGTCGCGCGCATGGACGCCGACGACCTCATGACGCGCGCCCGCCTCGAGCACCAGACGCAGGGACTCGACGCCGACGCCAGCCTGGTCGGGGTCGGGAGCCACGTGCGGATCTTTCCACGGCGCGCGATGGGGTCTGGTTTGCGCGCCTACGAGCGCTGGCTTCGTTCGATCGACGGGCCCGAGTGCGTGCGCCGCGAAGCCTTCGTCGAGTGTCCGGTTCCGCATCCGACCTGGATGGTCCGTCGCGAAGTCCTCGCGGCGTACCCGTATCGGGACGCCGGCTGGCCGGAGGATTACGACCTGCTGCTTCGACTTCTCGGAGACGGACTCGCCTTCGGTGTCATCCCGCGACCGCTGCTCGCGTGGCGCGAACACGCGCGGCGCCTGACGCACACCGCGGACGCCTATCGCATCGAGCAATTCCCGCGCCTGAAGGCCGCTCATCTTCGACGGGGCTTTCTGTCGGCCACCGAAACCTACATCCTGTGGGGCTACGGACAGACCGGCCGTGCTCTGCGACGTGCGCTCCTCGCGCACGACCGCCGCCCTTCGTACATCGTCGAAGTACACCCGGGGCGGCTCGGCCAACGCATCCACGGGGCCGAGGTCATCCCCCCGGAGCGCCTCGCGGCCCTCCGGGGTCAACCCGTCGTCACGTCGGTGGCCGGCGCCGGCCCTCGCAACGAGGTGCGCAATGCCCTCCTCGGCATGGGCTTTGCCGAACTCCGGGATTTCGTCTGTGCGGCTTGAAGGGTTGCGGGAATTGCGCGTCGAAGCCATGCAAGAGGGGACCGCATGGAGGGAGGGGCAGCGTGAGGACGGCGGCCGTCGTCATTTTGTTGGGCGTGTGGACCGCGCTGCTCGTGACGCTCGTTCAGCGGCAGGGACCGCCGGTCGACGCGCAGCCTCTCGTCCTCGACCCCGATGTCCTGCGCGCGCCTGAGCGGGTCGCCCGCGACGAGTGGTTTGGAGTCTACCGGGAGGAGCGCAAGATTGGCTGGGCCCATCGAACGACGACGCGCGGCGAAGAAGGGCTCGTCTTCCGCGACGACGCCGACTTCCGTCTCGCCATGCTCGGCATCGAGCAACACGTTCGTACGTCCCTGGTCGCCGAGACCGACCGGGAACTCAATCTGCGAAGTTTCCGGTTCCGCATGGTCTCGCCGGCCGCCACCTTCTCGGCGCACGGAGAGGTCACCGACGACGCCGTTCGCATCGAGCACGGGAGCGGCAACGGGACGAACCAACTCGTGCTGCCCCTGACCGAACCGATCCACCTCCCGTCCACAGTACGTTCGTCGCTCGCGTTGTGGGAAGCCGAACCCGGAGATCGCTGGGCGACGACGGTCTTCAGCCCGATGACGATGCGCAACGAGACCCTCGCCATCGTCGTCCGCGGCCGGGAGGTCATCGACGGTCCCGAAGGGCCGGTGGAAACCGTACACGTCGTGGAGGAGCACCAGGGGCTCGCGGCCAGCGCGTGGATCGACCGCAAGGGAGCCACGATCCGCGAAACGGCCACGCTGGGCTTTCGCCTCCAGCGTGAAACACCCTCGGCTGCCGTGAGCGGCATCGACGGCGGTCTGCCGGTCGATCTCGCCCTCGAGAATCGCATTCCGTTCCGCGGCACCATCGACGACCCGAGGGCCAGCACCCGGTTGCGACTCGCAGTGGGGGGCGCGGCGGCGGGGCGCATCCCCGACGACCCGCCGCGCCAGCGCGTCGTCGACGGAGTCCTCGAGATCGAACGAGAATCCTGGGACGACACGGCCGGGTCCTGGCTGCCGCCGCGTCGGGCCGACTCCGAACCCTCGCCCTTCATCGAGTCACGGGCACCGGAGATCGTCGAGCAAGCCCGCGCGATCGTCGCCGGGGAGACCGACCCGCGGCGAAAGGCACGACTCCTGGTCGATTGGACCCGCGCCCACCTCACGCAGGAGCCCAGCGTGACCCTGCCGAGCGCCCGCGCCGTACTCGCCCGCAAACGCGGAGACTGCAACGAGCACGCCGTACTCCTCGCCGCGCTGGCCCGTGCGGCGGGCATTCCCGCGCGCGTGGTCGCGGGCGTCGTCTACGCCGACGACGGCTTCTACTATCACGCATGGAACGAGCTCTGGCTTGGAAGGTGGATCAGTGCGGATGCGATCTTCGGACAAATGCCCACCGACGCCACCCACGTGAAGTTTCTCGAAGGAGGCCCCGAACGCCACGTCGAACTGGCCGAGGTGGTGGGACAACTCGAGTTCACCCGGATGGAGGATCTCTGAGGCATGATCCGCTTCGACGGCTTGCACAAGAGCTACGGCGACCTGATCGCCGTCGATCGGCTCTCGTTCGAGATTCCCGACGGGGAGGTCTTTGGATTCATCGGCCGCAACGGCGCCGGCAAGACGACGACCATCAAGATGATGATGGGACTTCTCGAGCCGAGCGCCGGCACGGTCTCTCTCGGCGGCTTCGACATCCGCAGTGACGCGCGCGCCGCAAAGGCGATCACCGGCTATCTGCCCGACCATCCCTATCTCTATGACAAGTTGACCGGACGGGAATTTCTCGTCTTCGTCGCCGGCCTCTACGGCGTTCCGGAGAAAGAACGCGCGCAACGCGCCGATGCCCTTCTCGGAGACTTTGCGCTCGTCGAGCGAGCCGACGAACTCACCGAGACGTACTCCCACGGGATGAAGCAGCGCCTCGCCCTCGCCGGGGCTCTCGTCCACCAACCGCGCATCCTCGTGCTCGACGAGCCTCTGGTCGGCCTCGACCCGCAAGGAGCCCTCGATTTCCAGAATCTCCTCACGCGGCTGGCGCGCGAGGGCGTTTCGATCTTCCTGTCGACCCATAGCCTCGCCGTCGCGGAGTCGCTCTGCAACTCGATCGGTGTCCTCGACCATGGTCGCCTCATCGCCCGGGGGACCCTCGACCAATTGCGGGATCGCGCGACGGCGGCGGCCGCCGGCGGCCGCGAGACGCCCCACTCCCTCGAAGCCCTCTTCCTCGACCTCGTCGGTGCCGGAGAGGGGGAGTGGTGACGCCCACGGCTCCCGACGCCCCCGTGCGCGCCGTTCTGTCGCCTCGCTTCCTGGCCCTCCGAAACAACGTCGCGCGACGTCGGCTGCGGCCCCTCCTCGGAGCGCTCCTGACGCTTGGGTTCTGGATCGCCTCCTTCACCTTCTTCGTGAAGGTCCTCGGCTATTTCCAGACCATCGCCGACGTCGGCCCCCTGCTCACGCAACGACTCCTCGTTCTGCTCTTCGTCACCTTCGCCATCGTCCTGCTGATCTCCAACACGGTGAGCGCCCTCACGACCTTCTACCTCGCCGACGACGTGAACCTTCTCCTCGCTGCCCCCCTTGCCCCCCGCAAACTCCATCATGCACGCTTCGTGGAGACCCTGCTCTCCTCGTCATGGATGGTCTTGCTCTTCGGATTGCCGGCCTTCGGGGCGTATGGCGTCATCTACGATGCGGGTCCCCTCTTCTACGTCGGTACCATCGCCACCCTCCTGCCTTTTCTGACCATCTTCGGCGCCGTCGGCGTGCTCGTCACGACCGGCCTGGTGCTGGTCTTTCCCGCCCAACGAACCCGCGACGGCCTGCTCGTCCTCGTCGGCCTGCTCGTCGGAGCCACGTTCCTGATCGTGCGCCTGCTGCGGCCCGAACGCCTGGCCGAACCCGACGGCCTCGTCGGCTTCGCCGCCTTTCTGGTCGGTTTCGACGGCGCCCCCTCTCCCTACCTCCCGACGACCTGGGCCGGGGAAGTCCTCCTCCCCCTCCTTGGCGCGCGCGCGGGAGACCCCGGGTTCTTCCTCGCCCTCCTCGTCACCACCGCCGGCGTATTCTTCGTCGCCAGCGCTGCCGTCGTCGAGCGGGTCTTCCTGAAGGCATGGACCCGTGCCCAGCAAGGTCGGGTGGGCAAGGGGCCCGAACGACGCCTGGCTCGTGCACTTCAGATCATCACCCGCCCGCTGCCCCGGACGACCGGACTCCTTCTGTCCAAGGACGTGACGGTCTTCCTGCGCGATGCGAGTCAATGGTCGCAATTGCTCCTGCTCGCGGCCCTCGTGGGGATCTACGTCTACAACTTCCGCGCTCTGCCCACTTCGGACGGCACCCCGCTGGCCATCGTGCTCCGCGACGTCGCCGCGTTCTGCAATCTCGGTCTCGCCGCCTTCGTCACCACCGCGGTCGCCGTGCGCTTCGTCTATCCTATGGTGAGCCTCGAGGGTCGCTCCTGGTGGGTGCTCCGATCGGCTCCGATCTCCCTGCACGAATTGTGGTGGAGCAAATTCTGCATCGGCTACGTTCCCCTGCTCGCACTGGGCCTGGTCCTCGTCGCTGCGACCAACCACTTCCTTGCCGCCGGCCACGGTCTCACCCTGGTCTTCGCCGCCACCCTCGTACCGCTGGTCGCGGCCGTCGTGAGCCTCGGCCTCGCCTTCGGAACGACGTATGCGCGACTCGATACGCAGAATGCCGCACAGATCGCGACCGGTTTCGGCGCAATTCTCTACATGGTCACCTGTCTGGCCGTGATCGGACTCGTCTGCGCGCTCGAAGCCTGGCCGATCAGCCGCCTTTTCTGGGCGTCCCAGGTAGGGCAGCCTCTGACCGGGCGCGAACAAGCCCTCGTCGTCCTGTGTTTCGTCGCCACGCTGGTGGGGCTGCTCGCCCTCTTCGAAGCCGCCCGCCGCTCCGCCCTCGCCGCCCTGGCCCGGCTGTGAGTCCGGGCCCCCGGGCCAGCCGACGACTTGAGAACCAGGCCCGATCGAGGAAGACTCCCTTCATGTCCGTCCAGGAACTTGCCGACCGCCTCGAGATCGACGACCTCCTCACCCGTTACGCCACCGGGGTCGATCGCAAACAATGGGACCTCTGGGAGAGTTGCTTCACCGAGGACGCCTACATCGACTACACGGCCTTCGGCGGCACCAGCGGCTCGGTCAAGGAAGTCCGCGCCTGGCTCGAAAAAACCCTGGCCGGTTTCCCGATGACGCAGCATCTGGTCGCCAACCGCGAGGTCTGCATCGAGGGTGACACCGCCACCGCCCGCTCGATGTTCTTCAATCCGATGGGAGTGCCCAACGGGGACGGCCCGCACAAACTCTTCCTCTGCGGCGGCTACTACCTCGACAAACTCGTGCGAACGCCCGCGGGATGGCGCATCCGGGAGCGCGTCGAGGAGTTCGGGTACAACACCATGACCCAGATGGTGATCCAGCCCTCCGAGTAGACGGTTCCCCTTCCGCCGTGCGCGCCCCCATCTATTCGGATCGGCCCGAGGAGATCTTCGACCCAAGCACCTTCGAAGACCCCTTTCCTCTCTTCGCCCGTCTGCGCCGATCGCATCCCGTCGCACGCATCGCCGAGACCGGCGTCCATCTGGTTGCCACGCGCGCGCTCGTCCAGGAGGCCCTCGAGCGAGCCGACGATTTCTCCGCCCGGCTCACAGGTGTACTTCTGCGTGGCGACGATGGGCAGCCCACCACTCTGGCCCTCCCGCCGAATCCGGCCAGCCGCGTGATCGCCACGGCGGACGATCCAGAGCACGCGGGCCACCGCGCCACCATCCAGCCGCGATTCACGCCCTCTCGGGTTGCCGCGCTCGAAACCTCGATTCGATCCTGGGCCGGGGACGCGATCGGGCGATGGCTCTCGGACGGCGGTGGCGACTTCGTGCCGGTTGCCGAATTCATTCCCGCACGCGTCGTCGCCGAACTTCTGGGGCTCCCCCCGGAGGACGTCCACCGCCACCGGACCTGGGCGATGATGGGGGGAGACATCCTCGCGGGCGCCATCGACGTCGAACGCATGGCCTGCTTGGCCGGGGAATCCGCGCGCATGTCCGCCTACCTCCGGACGCATCTCGGCCACGCGCTCGCGTCCCCGTGCCAGGGACCCGAGGCCCCGCTCCTCCACGCTCTCGCACGGGCGGTGCGGGACGGACGCCTCGGCGAGGACGAGGCCGTGGGGATCGCCGCCGTACTCTTCGGCGCGGGCGGAGAATCCACGGCCGCTCTCCTCGGCTCGGCCGTGCGGCGCCTGGCCGAGGCTCCCGCCCTGGCAGACACACTCCGCCGCGCGCCCGACCGCATCCCCGCCTTCGTCGAGGAGGTGATCCGGCTCGAGACCCCGTTCAAATTCCACTACCGCGTGGTGCAACGGCCCTGCTCCCTGGGGGGCTGCGCCCTGGAACCGGGGAATCGCTTGATGCTCCTGTGGGCGTCGGCGAACCGCGATGCCTCCTCCTTCGAGGATCCCGACACCTTGCGCCTCGATCGACGACACGGCCGCGATCATGTGGCCTTCGGTCGGGGCGCCCACTTCTGCATCGGTGCGGGCCTCGCTCGCCTCGAGACACGCATCGCCTGCGAAGAACTGCTCGCGCGCACCCGGAGCTTCGCTCTCCCGGCCATCGAAGGACCCGTCCATGCCCGCAGCATCTTCGTCCGGCGCCTCGACCGCCTGCCGCTCGACGCCGAAGAGCGCTCCAGAAGACCCCACTGAGGGCGGCGGTCTGGCGTGGGGCCGCGGCACATCCGCCCCGACGCCGAACGGGCGAGGGCCTCCGGGGCCGTCCGGGCGGGCCCGGGCCGGGGGTGCGCTCCGCCTGCCGGTGTGATCTTCTGGTCGGGGAGGCGGGCGCGCAGGCTGCCGGGCCACGCAAAGCCTCCGGACGAAAAAGACGAGGAACGCGCATGTCGGACGAACGGTATGACTTCACCCTTTTCGGGGCGACGGGCTTCACCGGCCAGGAGGCCTTGCGCCATCTGCTCACCAAGCCCGCCGACACTCTCGGACGTTGGGCCATCGCCGGTCGCGACCGCGCCCGGCTGACCGCCCTGCTCGAACGCATGGCCCCGGGTCGCGACGACATCGGAATCCTCGTCGCCGACAGCAGCGCTGCGAGCGCTATGGATGCACTCGCGGCGCAGACCCGGGTCCTGATCCATCTGGCGGGCCCCTACGCACGGCACGGCGACCACGCGATCCGCGCGTGCGTGGCGCACGGCACGCACTACATCGATCTCACCGGGGAGATCCCGTGGGTGCGTCGTATGGTGCGCGATCATCATGAGAGCGCCGCGCAAAAGAAGATCAAGCTGGTCTTCACGGCCGGGTACGAAGCCTTACCCTTCGATCTCCTGACCCTGCTGGCAGTGCGGACGATGCGTGAACGTCACGGTGTGGACTGCCGGCGCGTCGACGTCGTCGCAGACACCGAGGTTCCCGAGGGAACCGGGGCGGGCGACATGCTGAGTGGTGGGACGGTGAACACGATGCGCGAGTCCCTGCGCACCGGCCCGGAGGAAGGCATGGACGACCCCGCCGCGCTCATCGGCGACGAAGCGGAAGCCCGCGCCATCCGCGAGCGTAGTCCGGTCGAAGTAACGCC
>JAPOLW010000162.1 GCA_029976905.1 bacterium
AAGTTCTTCCCAGAGGATCCGCAACTGTAGTTCTGCGAGTCGGCTCCCCATACAGAAGTGGATGCCGTACCCGAACGAGAGGTGTCGGTCGGCGTTGGGGCGCTCGAGGTCGATCGCGTCGCCAGCGTCGAAAACGTCCTCGTCCCGATTGGCCGAGAGGTACCACATCAGGAGCTGATCGTCTTTGCGGATCTGCTTGCCGCCCAGTTCGCAGTCCTGCGTCGCGGTGCGGCGCATATACGAAAGGGGCGTCTGCCAGCGGATGATTTCCGGCACGAGTCGGTTGACGAGACCCGGATTGGCGATGAGTTTGTCGTACTGATCCGGAAATTTGTTGAGGCCGTAGATGCTTCCCGACATCGTATTGCGAGTCGTGTCGTTGCCGCCGACGATCAGCAGGAGAAGGTTTCCAAGGTGGGCCATCGTGGGCATGTCCCGGGTGGCTTCGCCGTTGGCCAGCATCGAGACCAGGTCGAAGCCGGGCTTCTCGCGGCGCTCCGCCCACAGGCCTTCGAAGTAGGCGACGCATTCGAGAAGCTCGTCGACCTTCTGTTGTTGCGACTCGACCACGCCGCCCGGCTCGGGCACGGCGAAGACGATGTCCGACCATCGGGTGAGCTTCCGGCGGTCCGCCAATGGAAAATCGAAGAGGGTCGCGAGAAGCAGGGTCGTGAGTTCGATAGAGACGGTTTCGACCCAGTCGAAGGTCTCGCCCTCCGGGAGGGATTCGAGGACCTCGATCGTGCGTTCGCGAATCTGAGGCTCGAGGTTGGGAAGATTCCGCGGCGCGGACACGGCGCGCACGGTCCGGCGCTGCTCGTCGTGCGTCGGTGGATCCATCGAGATGAACGAATTCACGCGTTGGAAACGAGCGTCGTTCTCGGGGCTTGGGGGCGGGCCCAGGGTGATGCCGCGCGCCGAGGAGAAGGTTTCCCAATCGCCGTCGACCGCGCGGACGTCTTCATATCGGGTGATCGACCAATACCGCCCAGCCGATTCGATCTCGTTGAGGTGGATCGGGTCCTCGGCGCGCAATCGTGCGAAGTGATCGCGCCAGCGATCTTCCTTGAAGAGATGCGGGTTGGCCGGGTTGATCTCGTCCAGGGCCAGATCGGCGGCGGCGGGTACGTTCGCCCCGGTTTCGGCCATCTCCATCTCGGGGGTGCGAATGTCGACGCCCCAGGGGTCGTTTTCCAGTTCCGCGGTTTCGCTCATGAGTCCTCTCCTCGGGTGTCCGGGGTCTCGTGTCGGGTCGGACCGGCGCCTCCCCGGCCGGTGGGGCGTAAACGGTCGGGCGGCCCGGGCCGGGCGATACCGGTCACCGCTCCTTCTTTCGTGCCATGCAGTTGCGAGAGTGTCGAGAAAAAAGTCTCGGGGAGGGGCTCGACTCGACCTGGAAAGCCGGACGGTCTACACCTGACCCCGAAGCGCGGGCCCGCGCGGCGCGGGTCGTGACCAGGGGAAAGACGATGCAGAAAAAGCTGGCTTCGACGACACTACTTCCGGCCTGGATCCTCATGGCGTGTGTCGTGGTTCCCTCGATGGCGCAGGAAGCCGGGATCGAAACGAATCGTGCCGCGGAGTTCGACGACGCCGCGGCGACGGGAGGGATCGTCGACGAACTCGATTCGATGGATGCACAGGTCGAGGCGGCCGAGAAGGACGGCGGGACGCCGACGGGGACGACTCCACGATCCCTGGAGCGGATCGAGGAGATCGTGGTCAGCGCGCGAAAGAGGGAAGAGGCGCTCGAGGATACCCCGATCTCGGTGACGGCGCTCGGCGCTGGAACGCTCCGGGAGGCGGGAGTCGAGCGGCTCGACCAGATCCAGAATCTCGTTCCCAACCTCCAGATCCAGACCGGGATCAACGGGTACGACGCCACCGTGATCATCCGGGGAGTCGGGCAGGGGGATGCTGAAATCACCTTCGATCCGGGCGTTGGGATCTACGTCGATGGCGTCTACCTCGCGCGCGCACAGGGGTCGGTCCTGAGCCTCATCGACACGCAGCAGATCGAGGTCCTCCGCGGCCCGCAGGGAACGTTGTTTGGCAAGAACACAGTGGGCGGCGCGATCAATCTGACCACGGTCAAGCCTGCGGAGCAGCGCGCCGCCTATGCCTTCATTCGCGCCCCGGCAGTTACGGCACGACCCACCCCCGCCTCTCCCTCGATCTTCCGATCGACATCGGGTGGCTCGAAGACAAACTTTTCTCGCGCTTTACCTTCTCGACGCAGAACTTTCAGGGGTACGTCTACGACGCGGGGAACGACATCTATCTGAATGATCGGAATTCGCAGGGATTCATGGGGAGCCTGCGCTTCCTTCCGACCGACGACCTGACGATCGACGTGACCGGAAACTGGTTTCGCGATCACAACCACGCGCGCGGCGGCCGGTGCGTGCCGGTCCGGCAAACCACGCTCACCGAGTCCTTTCTTCGGACCGATCAGCTCGATCCGAGCACCGATTACTCGCAGGAGTACTTCGACTTCTGTGGCTCGACCACGCCCTATCGGACCGCATTGGATACCTACCCCATCGCCGATCTGCAGAGTTCGGGGGTCTGGGGGACGATCGGCTACGAACTCGGCGACGTAGGCTGGCTGGAGGACCTGGAGTTCCGATCCATCACGGCCTGGCGCAGCCAACGACCGCGGGATCGCACCGACATCGACCAGACGCCCTATCCGGTCGGAGTCCGGGCGACCCTGGGCGGCAATGGGACCTTTGCGGGGGGAACGAGCGGGCCGCAGCCGGGGTTGGATGGTTCACCGGGGGATGCCACCCAGATCAGCGAAGAGTTGCAGGCGCTCTTCACCGCCTGGGACGGCCGGGTCTCGGGTGTGGCTGGCGTCTATGGCTTCTGGGAGGACGCGAGTGTCCAACGCGGTGAGCGATTTTTCCCGGGGATCCTGACCCGAACGGGCGGAGGCACGACCGAGACGACCATCGGAGTCGACAACTGGTCGTGGGCTCTTTTTGGTCAGGCGACGGTCGATCCCGTCGAATGGCTCGGATTGACCGCCGGCCTTCGATACAGCACCGAGAAGAAGGGATACTCGCAACTGAAATCGATTCCCGACTACGACGGAATCGCCTTCGCTCCGCTGGTGGGGTCGCGGAACCCAACGACGGGCGAGTTGTCACCGGCGGTGGGGAACGTCAAGTACGACGCCTGGACTCCGATGGCCAGTGTAGCACTTCGTCTTCCCGACGACGCTCTCGACGATCTGAGCCTCGATAGCCTGATGGGCTACTTCACCTACAGCCGGGGCTTCAAGAGCGGAGGTTTCAATGGCGGCGCACGATCGAACAATCCGGTGCAACTCATTCCCTTCCAGCCGGAGACGTTGGACAACTTCGAAATCGGCAGCAAGCTCATCGGGCTCGATCAGCGCCTGACGCTCAACGTCTCCTTGTTCTACGGACAATATGACGACATCCAGGTCCGGACCATCGTCCCACTCCCCTGTCCTCCGGGTTGCGTGGTGCCCCCGACCGATCTCGTCATCGAGAACGCGGCCTCGGCGACGACCAAGGGATTGGAGTTGGAGTTCGTCGCACTGCCGATCGATGGGCTGCGAGTTCAGGGATCCGTCGGCTTGCTCGATGCAAAGTTCGACAGCTTTCCGGATGCGGCGAGCGACCTCGTCGAAGGAGAGCGGATCGACCGCTCGGGTGAATCTCTGCCGGGAGCACCCCAGGCGCAGACCCACCTCGCGATTCAGTATTCGTTCGACGTCGATCCCGGCCCCGACTTTCTCGCCGGCTGGATCAGCCCTCGCCTCGATTGGTCGTACCAATCATCCGTGCATTATTTCAGCGAGGAACTCGTCGCTGCGGAGCAGCCGGCCTACCACCTGCTCGATCTCCGATTGAGCTACGATTTTCTCGATGACCGGGCGCAGGTGGCGCTTTGGGGGAAGAACGTCACTGGCACCGAGTACTTCAATGCCGCAACGCCGGTCGCCAGCACGATGGGGACGGTCCTGCAATTCTACGCCCCACCGGCGATCTGGGGTGGCGAGATGAGCTACCGGTTCTAGATCGGCGGCCCGGATCGCCGCCGCTCGCGCCGGTGCGTCTCGAACGCGCGACTCAGCCGGCGCGGTCGCCGTCGGCGTGCGATGCCGCCCCAAGGTCTCGTGCCAGGGCCCGGGCCGTGCGCCAGCCCGAGAAGAGCGCCCCCTGGATCGACGCCGTGTCCCGGTGGTCTCCGCAGACGTAGAGGCCCTCGCCGAGCCGAACGGTCTTTTTGGGATCGAACGGCGGGCGTTGGTCGGGATGTGCGTATTCGATCCGATAGGTGCGCAGGTGCTTCCATTCGTCGACGCTGTCGCCGAACCAACGGCGCAGCTGACTGCGGACCGCGTGTACGGCGGCATCCTCTTCGTCGGAAATGCCTGGCTTGCCGTCGGCCAGGGAGCCGGGCAGAGCCGCGGCGACGAGTGCTCGACCGGGCGGCGCGTATTCCCGGGAGAGGTTGCTCGGGACGATCACGTTCTTCGCCGGGCCGTCTTCTCCTTCGAGGGCGAGGAGAGGTCCTTCGAAGGGCGGTCTCTCCGCGGTGAAGTAGATGCAACTCGCCGACCGGCCGGGCACCGCGGGGATGTCGAGAAGTCGCGCGGCGCTGGCTCCCTCGGTCGCCACCACGACCCGTCGCGCCTCGAGGCGCTCGCCGCTGGTCAGGTGCACCGTCGTGCCCTCGATCTTCGCGGCGACCGTATCGGGTCGGAGGCTCTCGGCGGGAAGGCGCGCGGCGAGTTGGGCGGGGATCTGTCCCATGCCCCGGGCGGGCAGGCAGGCGGCGCCGATGCTCAGCATCCGGAAGATGATGGCGAAGCGGCGCCGAGAGACCTCGAGATCGGGGTCGAGTTGGATGCCTCCGACGAAAGGACGGAGAAAACGGTCGATGATCTCGTCGCTGAAGCCTGCCTCGCGCAGTGCCTCGAGCGTCGAGCCATCGGGCGCATGGAGCAGATCGCGCGCACGACCCCGCCGAAGGGAGAGAGACAGAAGGCCCAGGCGAATCTTGTCGGAGAAGCGCCCGACGGGAGCGCGGAGGGTCTTCAGGGTGTCGCCGGGGCGTCGGAGGGGATCGGACATCCGGTGGAGCCCGCCCCGGGCGTAGACCAGCGCTCCCGGCTCGAAGTTGCGGAGATCCAGGGCCGCGTAGTCGAGGACGCGCTGCGCCTCGGGGTAGGCGGTGAGGAGGATCTGGAAGCCCCGGTCGAGCCGGAAGCCTTCGTAGAGATCGGTCTGGACGCGACCGCCCAGACGGCGGTCTGCATCGAGGACCTGGAACGAGAGTCCCTTCCGGTTGAGTTCGAGAGCACAGGCGAGGCCGGCAAGGCCCCCGCCGATGATGCAGGCATCGAGCATGCCCGAAGGTTACGCGAGGTCGGCGCAGGGTCAATTCCCCGCCGTTCGCCTTCCTGCGGGGCGACTGGTTTCTCCAGCCGTCACCCTGGGCGTTTGGCGCCCGGGGATTCGTCCTTCTTCCGGGTCCCCTCGCCCTCGACGATCATCAGCGTTGCATCACCGAGAGCGACGGTCTTGCCGCGGTCGTCGGTGACGGTGCTGGCTGCATGGACGACCCGTCGGCCCTCGTGCACGATACGGGATTCGACCGTGGCGCGACCGGCGCCGACGGCGCGCAGATATTTCATCCGCAAATCGACGTTGGTCATGATGCCGCGGGTCTTGCGTACGCGTTCGTAGGTGGGGGTCAGGAGCATCGCCTGGGTAATGCTCATGTCCACCAGAGTCGCGATGACGCCGCCGTGCATCTGGCCGTTGGGGTTCCGCAGATGTTCGGTCAGTTCGACGGAGACCCGTGCATATCCGGGCTCCATGTCTTCGACCTCGAAGCCCATGTGTCGAAAAAAGGGGAAGTCCCGGGCAAACGCGAGGAGTTTCGACTTCAAGTCGTTTGCGGCCGTGTCGTCGGTGTTCGACGGGCGATCGGTCACGAGGAGGCACCTCGCCCGGCGGGTACGATCCAGATCGGCGACGACCAGGCGCGCTCTTGAAGGGTCTTTGCGATGTCGGGGCGCGGTTCGACTCCGGAGCGCAGCGCGTCCCACGTCGACCAGCGGCATGTCGGGTTTTCGAGCACGCGCACGTAGTAGAAGGCGCGTTGGTCCGGGTCAAACTCCGGATCGGCCCACCAGGCTGCAAGCTCGTCATCCCCGACATCGGTGGAGGGTGTGCAGTTGGTGAGGTCGACTTTGGCTCCATTGCTCGCGCAGCGGTGGGTTTTGGGATCGGGCACCATCCCATCGGAGCAAGCGATGTCGAAGACCTCCTCGTGGGTTCCCTCGCCGTCGATCCAACCCTTGATGATCTGAAGGCGCTGCAGGGGAGCGCCGCGGGGATCGCGGAAGGCCCAGGCGAGGAAGCGAGGCTGGTCGCGGCCCTGGGCCTCGAGCTCGCCCCCCATCGACACGCCCTCCCGATAGGCTCGAGCGACGGCGTCGTGCTGCCGCAGCAGGGACTCGTCGAGTCCGAAGCCGCCAAAGAAGCGGAGTCGGATCCGTGGTCCGGAGGTGGCGAAGGTCTCCCGGCGACGGAAGGCGTCGAAGATCGCCTCGCGCGTATTCTCCTCGGCCCAGACGGCGGCGAGTCCCGAGGCTCCATAGGTAATCGTCGCGGCCGAAGTGTAGTCCCGGCCGTCGACCTCGGTCACGTTGTTTGGGGTCACCCACTTCATGGCCGTTGCCTGGAGGAAGGGGAGAGGGACCGAGCCTCGTAGCTCGGGGTCCGCATCGAGGAGACCGAGCTTGCCGTAGAAGTTCCGCTCTTCGTCGGTCGTCGCGCCGGTATGGACGTCCGTCGAACCGATGAATCCGAGGCGATATGGATTTCCAACACCCTTTTCGGCCAGCGTCAGGCCGCGCAGTAGGGCATCGCGCACGTAGCTGCCCCGGGGCTCGCTCGGTCTCATCGTCGACACCACGTAGGGCATGATTTCGAAGTCGGCCCATTCGTCGGTCTGCGAAAGGGCGGGGTGGGTTTCGGAGGTCCCCTTCACCTGCGTGATCTCCACGAGCGGCTCGTTGCGCGCGCGGCGCTTCACATCGGCATCGTCCATCGGGTCGCCGGCCCAGTCGACGAGTTTGAACATCTGGCCATTGGAGCCATTCGAGTTATGGGGAATCGCCAAACTCTCAATGCCCTGCCCGCGCAGCGTATCCATCCAGTCCCAGAGACCCTCGGGGTTCTGCGAGTTGAAGCGGGAGAAGGGACTGGCCGGAAGGCGATCGCCGCCCCGGAAGATCACGTTGCGGTGGAGGTTGCCGCGATCGTCCGCAGAGGAGGAATACTCGTAGGCGATGAAGGTGGTGAAGTGCCCCGGTTCGTTGAACTCCTCGGCCGCATCCACGGTGTCGCGCCAGGCCGAGCGCGCCACGGCGGTCGTCTCCTCCTGGCTGATCCGGCCATCGGCGAGGCCGTCGAGAACTTTGGGCAGCAGGGGGGAAAAGATCCGCATCCGTCCCGGGAGGGAGAAGAAGCCGCGGTTGTCCGGAGCATTCAGGTCGTGCAGGGGTTCGAAGATCGGCTGCTTCGAAAGCGCCGTCGAGGTGTCCGCCCCTGCGGCGGCGACGCCGAGAAACATCGCGTGGTCCGTAACCCCGTAGAAGTCGAGTGGTTCGCGCAGTTGCATGGTGAAGCCAGCCGGATGCTCGAGCGGCTCGCCCCTGGCGTACCGGTAGGCATCC
>JAPOLW010000163.1 GCA_029976905.1 bacterium
GTGTTGATTATTCGATTATTAATAAAATCAATCAGTTTTTATTAAAAGGTATTAAAGTTAATTTTACTTTTTTAAACATTGTTAATAATAAAAATATGATTTTAAGACTTAAGGAACGAAAAGAACTTAATAGGCCTGCGAGGGGTGGAGCCTCGCCGGTCACCCCGCCGCGGACGGACGCCGGACTGGCTGCGCGGGATCGATCGCGCCCTGCGGTACCGCTGGAAGACGCGGCGCTATCTCGCCAATCGCCGCTGAGACGACGCCTCGGCTGGAGGTTGCGCTCGGGCGGTCGGCACGGCAGGCTTCCCGGCGTGTCGGGTTGGGATCATGTCCTTGGAATCGACGAGGGATCGACAGGTGTTCGCGCGTCGGTGGTGAGCGCCGAGGGCCGGGTTCTGGGCAGTGCCTATGCGGAGGTCGGCCAGTTCTTCCCGCAGCCGGGTTGGGTCGAACACGACCCCGACGAGATCTGGCATCGCACCCAGGAGGTGATCGCGCGGGCCCTCCGCGCCGCTGACCTCTCCTCCGGGGACATCGGTGCGGTCGGCGTGACCAATCAACGTGGCTCGGGCGGTCTCTTCGATGTCGATGGTCGGGCGCTCGGTCCGCTGATCGGCTGGCAGGATCAGCGGACGACCACGCGGTGCGAAGAATTGCTCGCAAACGGAGTCTTCGTCATTCCGATGACCGCGGCTTCCAAATGGGAGTGGCTCGTGCGTGAGCATGGTGGCAACACGCCCCGAGACCGCCTTCGTGTTGGCACGATCGACACCTGGCTCGCGCATTGTCTGTCGGGCGGGGGCGTGCACGCGAGCGACCACTCTAATCTCTCGGTGAGCGGAGTCTACGATTTCCTCACGGGTGGCTGGGACCAGAACAGCGTCGATGCGCTCGGTCTCGAGGCGGCCTGGCTGCCCGAGGCCGTCCAGAGCAGCGCCGTGATCGGTGAGACCTCCAGGGACGTCTTCGGTGCCTCGGTGCCTATCGCGTCGCTCTCGGGAGACCAGTTCGCTTCGATGTACGCCCTGGCGTGCCACGGACCCGGCGACGTCAAGTTGACGCTGGGCACTTCGGGTATGCTCGACCGCAATGCGGGGCCCGCCCTGGGCGCGGCACCGGAAGGTTCCTATCCACTCGTTCTGTGGGCGCTCGACGGCGTCCGGTCCTTCTGTTTCGAGGCCGCGGTGATCACCGCCGGTGCGACCGCGCAGTGGCTGCGCGATGGCTTACGCCTGGTCGACGACCTCGCCGACCTCGAAGGGCTGGCCCGTTCGGTCGACTCCACCGACGGGGTGTGGATGGTTCCGTCCCTGCAGGGTCTTGGATCACCGCATCTGGACACGGGGACGCGTGCCCTGATCGGGGGTGTCTCGCGCGGAACCACTCGGGCGCACCTGGCACGCGCGGCCCTCGAGGGGATCGCCTGGCGTTGTGCCGAGGCCTTCGAGGCTCTCGCTGCGGATGCGCCACCCTCGGTCCTGCGCGTAGACGGGGGTGCGGCACGCAACGACCTCCTTCTCTCGATGCTGGCCGACGCGACCGGCGTGGTCGTGGAACGACCGAGTGCTCCGGATTCCGCCGTTCTCGGTGCCGCCTACCTGGCGGGTCGCGCCACCGGACTGTGGGGGGACGAGGATGTCGCGTCCCATTTCGCGGTCGGCCAGGCGTTCGAGCCGTGCATGAGCGAGGACGAACGCGGGGAGCGGCGCGCGCTCTGGGCGCGCCGGGTCGCCCTGGTGCGCGAGGCCGGTCGTTGACGCCCTCCGCGGGCCTATTGGTCATCCTCGATTGCGACGGTGTTCTCCTCGATTCCTTCGAGGCGAACGTGGCCTACTACGACGCGGTCCTCGAGCGCCTCGGGGAGCCGCCTCTGGACGACGAGGGCCGCGATCACGCGCACCGCCTCTCGACGCCGCAGATCATGGAATGGCTCTTTCGTGGGGATCCGTCCCGGGTGGCCGAGGCGCATCGCGTCGCTCTGGAGACCGACTACGGGCCCTTCCTCCCGCTTCTCCGCCCCGTCCCCGCGCTCTACGAGACGCTGCACTGGTTGCGTGCGCGGTACCGGACCGCCATGGCGACCAACCGGGGCGTGACGATCCCCGCCCTGTTGGCACACTTCGGTCTCGGCGACTGTTTCGAGTTGGTCGTCGGCATTCGTGACGTTGCCCGACCGAAACCGGCTCCGGACATGTTGCTGCATTGCCTCGAGCAGATGGGTGTGGAAGCCGGAGCCGCCGTCTATGTCGGAGATTCCCCGGGAGATCGTGCCGCTGCGCGGGCCGCCGGCGTCCGTTTCGTCGCCGTCGGGACGCCACCGACCACCCGACGCGCATCGACGAGTTGCGCGATCTCCCCGCCTTGCTTCCGACTCTCGGGCGGTGAACCGGGGCGCGCTGCGAGGCTGCCCCTGCGCGCGAGTTGTCGCCCTTTAGGCGACAGGATATGCGCCCCAGCGTGGCCACGGACCTCGAGAAGGAGCTTCGCAACGTTGGACGTCGACTGCGCTCCCGCGTCCAGAGACTGCGTGGAAACGGCGAGGAAGCCGCGATGCTCTGGGCCTGGGCGATCCCGGGATGGTCCACCAAGGACGAGTTGCGGCTCCTCTACCGGGCGACCCGTAGGGCGGCCGGCCCGGGAGACGTCGCCGAGATCGGCTCGTGGAAGGGGCGCTCGACGACCGTCCTGTCGCGTGCCCTGCAGGATGCGGGGGAGACCGCCGCCCGCGTCTGGGCGATCGATCACCACGTGGGGAGCGACGAGGAAGAGCATCGGGAGATCCTCGCCCACGAGCACAGTACCTTGGATGCCTTCTGCGCAAACATTCGCGCCGCGGGGGCCGGCGATCGGGTGGATCCGCTGGTGATGTCGTCGACGGATGCTGCCCGCGAGCTCGCGCGACGCGAGGTCACGCTTCGTATGGTCTTCATCGACGGCGCGCACGACGAGCCGTCGGTGCGCGCCGACATTCGCGCGTTTCTTCCTCTGGTGCGTCGGGTCGGTCTGGTGGCTCTGCACGATTGTACAGCCGTCGGAGCCGCCTTTCCGGGCGTCTGGCGGGCGTATCAAGCGGAACTCGAAGGGCGCGTCGAAGTCGTCGAGCACGTCGACGCGCTTTTGGTCGCGCGCCTCCGGTAGGCGGATCGGCGCACCCCGGGCGGCCGCAAGGATCGCCAGGCATATCCGGACGAGGTAGGATCGTCGCATGCAACCTCGGATGACCCTGGCGGATTTCCTCGTCGCCTATCTGCGTCGCGCGGGCGTGAAGGAGATCTTCGGCCTCCCGGGCGATCTGGTCCTGCGCCTCTTCGCCCGACTCGTCGGGCGACGGCAGAAGATGATCACCTTTTCGCACGAACCCGCGGTGGGTTTTGCGGCCGATGGCTATGCGCGCGCCACAGGCGCGCTGGGTGTCGCCTGTGTCACCTACGGGGCCGGTGGCAACAACATGGTCAATGCAATCGCCGGAGCGTACGCCGAGCACGTTCCCCTTCTCGTGGTGAGTGGCGGGCCGGGTGAGCAGGAATACAAGCACGGGACCCTGATCCACCACCAGGCGCGTGCGATCGACTCGCAGTTACGGATCTACCGCGAGGTCACGGCAGCCGCGGAAGCGATCGACGATCCGCGAACGGCAGCCGAGAAGATCGATCATGTGGTCCGGACGCTCTGGCGGGAGCAACGTCCGGGTTACCTGGAAATCGGCCGCGACATGGTGGAACGACGGATTCCGGTCTCGGGGGCGATCCGGCAGGCCGCCTCGCCGCTCGAGGGACGACATTCCGATGCGCGCCGGGTGGAGGAAGCCGCCCGGGAAACGGCCGAGCGGCTGAACCGCGCGCGCAAGCCGCTGGTCTTCGTCGGGATCGAGGCTTTCCGGTTTGGGGCGCAACGCGACGTCGTGCGTCTTTGTGAGCGGATCGGTGCGCCGATCCTGACGCCGATGTTGGCCAAGGGATCGGTGCCGATGGACCATCCGCTGTACATGGGGGTGGTGGGGACGCTGAGCCCACCAGCCATCCGGCGGCGCGTCGCAGAGGCCGACCTGGTGGTGCAGCTCGGCTGCCTGGAGACGGATCTGGGGGCCTTCCCGCATCCGCCTTCGGGGGAGCATTCCATCCGCGCGATCGACAACCGGGTCGAGGTGAGCTTGCACGGCTACGCCGACGTGACGCTGCGGGACTTTGCGCATGCCCTGCTCGGCCAGAAACTCCGCCGACACACCGAGAAGGTGCCCTATCACGACAACCTGCCGCCGCCGCCCGCCTGGCTTCGTCCCGGAGGCAAGGCGCCCCCGTCGCGACGCGACGGCACGGTGAAGGTCTCCGACGTTCTGCACGTCCTCAATCACTTTCTGAAAGAGCGTCGCGATTACGTGGTGGTCGCGGAGGCCGGAGACATGCTCTTCGCAGGAGTCGACGTGCGTGCGGGCGGCACCGCCTCGTATTTCGCGCAGGGATTCTACGCGTCGATGGGGTTTGGCATCCCGGGTGCGATGGGGATCGAGATCGGCACGGGACGGCGCCCGATCGTCCTATGCGGCGACGGGGCTTTCCAGATGACCGGACCGGAGATTTCCCACGCGCCGGGATACGGTCTGAAGCCGATCGTACTGGTGATGAACAACGGCGGCTGGGGGATCTTTCGCCCCGTCGTGAAGCGTCCGTCGGTGCTGGAGATCCCGCCCTGGCCGTACGCCGAACTCGCCCGACTCTGGGGGGGTGCCGCGGAGCGCGTCACGCGGGGGCCGGATCTGCTCCGCGCTTTGGAGCGCGCCGAGCGCAGCGACCGGTTCTCGGTGATCGAGGTCATGGTCGCCCGGACGGACCTGGCGCCTTTGAGCCGGAAGTACATCCGCGCCTCCAGTCGGAAGTGACGGGCGTTCGTCGACCCAAGCCCGTTTCCGGGTCGGTCCTGCGCGATCCCTCAGCCCGGGCCGCCGCCGTATCCGTAGACGGAATGGCGGGCTCCCTCGCGCCACTTCAGGACGGCCGCGAGGCTCGAATCCAACAACGCTCCCTGGGTCATGTAGACGTACATGCCGGCCGCACCGAAGAGGAGGCCGTAGAGTACGGTGCGCAAAGGAGAATTGTAGGTCGTCACAGGATGTTCCGCTCCTGGAGGGGAACATCGGACGTGCGGGCGACGGACTTGAACCCAGCGGCCCGGCGTCAGGCGGGACGCCCCATGGGGGCCGAGGTCTCTTCCTGGGGTGTGAGCGGTCGCTTCGTACGCGGGGTAACGGGACGGGTCTGTGCTCTTTGACGCGCCATCCGGCGCAGCGCGCGTCTCTGGCGCGCCAGTTGATCACTTCGATTTCGATTCATTACCCTTGATTGTGGGCAGTTGGCCGAATTGCGCAAGTCGGTCCCCGTAGCACTTTCGTGAACGTTTGGTTTCGCGGACGTGGCGCGGGCGTGGCAGATCGCACGGCGGCCGCGGAATCGGGTGAATCAGAGAGCTTCCGGTGTGTCCCGGGAACGCGATCGCGCGCGTCGGGTCTCCAATCGCCGTCGCAGAGCGGCGAGATCGATTTCGCTCGGCCGGGCCGCGTCGGCCAGATCGGCGAGCAGATCGGCCTCGGAACGCACGGCGCCCCGTGCGAGTTGGTCGTCGAGGAGCAGAGGCCAGAGATCGCGCTTGAGGTTCGCCGGCAGGACGTTGTCGAGGTATTCGAGGCCGGTCCCTCTCTGGCGGGACTCCTCGGAGGCCAGCGCCAGAAGCGCGAGCCGCAGCGGCGCCCGATCGAGTACGCAGAGCAGGAGCGTCAACACGTAGGCGAGCCCGTGCATGACGCGTTCGGCGACCGCGGATTCGTGCGGCGGGACCTCCACGAGCCGTTCGTCGAGGGCGAGGCGGGTCTGCCATTGTCGGCCGCTCGCCGCTGCTTCGGCGCCGGCGGCGCCGAAGAGGGTATCTTCTGGAGCGCTGAGTTCCGGATTTCGCTCCAGGATGCGCAGAAGCGCCAGCGCCGCCCGGAATCGCAATTCGAACTCGGGATCGCGCAGGAGCCGTACCAGACCATCGAGGTTTCGTGAGGTCGCAACGGTGGCCAGGACCTCGATCGCGCGGCGACGGACCTCGATGGGTGTGCGGGCGCGCAGCGCCGCGTCGAGCAGGATGCCGACATTGACCGGAGCCACCCGGCAGAGTGCGGCGAAGGCCGCCGGGGCGGTGCGCGCATCCTCGAGCAGAGGCAGGACGTGCGCCACGAGAAGCGAAGGGAGCGGATCGTGGAGTTCGAGTGCGGCGCGTTGTCGTCGGGTGTCGTTGGAACGGAGGTCCGAGATTGCCAGGAGGTGATCGTCGACTTCCCCGGTATCGATCTCTTGCGCGCGCGCGACCCGTTGGAAGGGCCCGGACCGCTCGGGCTCCGCGTGTCCTCCACGCCGGGTGGCGTCCTGGCGCAGTCGCTCGAGGGCGGCCGCCTGGGCCGGATCGAACGAGCGCCTCTGCCGGAGGCTCTGGAGGACATCCTGGCGGTCGATCGTTGCCATGGTGTCCGCAACGGTTGCCTGCGTGACCGCGTCGATGCCGTCGATCGCATCGATACTGATGCTTCCTGCCCGCAGGCTCGAGGCCAACGTAGCGACGTAGCCGCGGTGCAACCACGCGGTCACCAGGAGAGCGATGGCGCCAGCAGCGATGCCCGAGAGGAGAAGCAGGGGTGTGGCTCCAACGGGCACGGCTCCCAGGATGAAAAAGGCGAAGGCGGCCCCCGCTGCCGCGCCGAGTTTGTCGCCGCCGACGTCGATCAGAGCTTTCGTCGGTCGCTTCTGCTCCTCGGGGATGGGCGTGTAGAGCAATTCGTAACCCGAGCGATACAGGGAGCTCTCGACCACTGCGGTTCCTCCGCGCAGGGCCACGGCGGACAGCAGACCGGGGATCGTCAGGGCCAGCAGGCCGACGCCGATCGTCATCCCGGGAAGAAGTGCGACGGTGACGGCCAGGCCCAGGATCCGCAGGGATCGACGAGCAAAGAGGCTCTGCAGGAGAAACGTCGCGACGCCGAGCCCGAGATAGAAGAGCGCGAAGAAGGACACCAACGCGGCATCGGTCTCGAAATGAGCGGCGGCGCCCGCTTTGAACACGTAGTCGTACACCGCCGCCGCGAATGCCACGAGCCCGACCAGAAGGCCGAGTTGTCGCAGGTAGGGGGTCTCTCCGAGGACCGCCAGGGCCGACTGCTCTGCCTTCGGCCGGGGACGTGCTGATCCCCCGATGCGTGCGGCGCCGACGGCGCAAACCAGATTCAGTAGGCCCAGCACCAGAACCATGTTCGGGACGGCGAGAACTGCGGCGCCGCGCCAGGCGGCGATCCCGCCCAACACGCCGCCGAGCGTCGCGCTGCCGGCGATCCGACCGATGACCAACTTGGCGGTATGCGGATCGAATCGCTCGTTCACCACCGACCAGAAGCTGGAGACCACGACGGCACCGAAGCTGGTCGTGTGGAAGAAGAGAGAGACGGCGGCAACGCGTGGTTCGGAGTAGGCAAGGACGCCCTCGACGAGGAAGAGGAGCGCGTTGCCAGCAAAGAAGACCGGGAGGCATCGCGCCGGTGTGAAGCGTCGCAACACCCAGACGGTGGCAAAGACGAGGACCACCGAAAGGAGCGACGCGGCGCCCATGACGAGGGGGAGTGCGTCGGCGGCGAAATGCGAAAGGAAAAAGCCATCGCGTAGGGCTTT
>JAPOLW010000164.1 GCA_029976905.1 bacterium
CCCGCCGCGCTCATGGCCGCCGGTAGACCGTCCGCCCTTCCTTGATCGTCTCGAGCACCACGATGTCCCGGAGATTGGCCGGGGGCACCTCGAGGGGATTTCGATCGAGAATGACCAGGTCGGCGAGCTTGCCGGGCGCGAGCGTCCCCTTGCTGTCCTGCTCGAAATGCTGCCACGCCGCCCAATCGGTGAGTGCCTTGAGGGCGACGTAGGGCGCAATGCGTTGCTCCGGACCCAGGACCCGACCCGATCGGGTCGTTCGGTTGACCGTCGAATGCAGGACCATGACCGAGCTGGGCAAAGCCACCGGCGCGTCGTGGTGCTCGGTGAATTTCATGCCGCGGCGCAGGGCCGAGGCCGTGGGTGAAATGCGCGCGGCGCGCTCGGGGCCGAGCGTCTCGTCCCGATGCCAGTCGCCCCAATAGTAGGTGTGCATCGAGAAGAACGAGGGCACGATGCCCAGTTCCACCATGCGGTCGAGTTGATCCTCGCGCACCGTCTGGGAGTGGATCATCACCGGACGGCGATCCCCTCGACCGAACCGCTTCCCCGCCGCGTCGATCGCATCGATCATCGCGTCGGCAGCCGCATCCCCATTGGCGTGCACCAACATCTGCCAATCCTTCTGGAAGGCCAGATCGAAGTAGCGCTGCCGCTCGACCGGGTCTGCGATCGCGGGATAGCCCGCATAGTCCGCGGGCTGGCCGTCGGGGGGATTTCGATAGGGTCGCGTGAGCCAGGCGGTCTTGCCCTGCGGCGAACCATCGAGACTCAACTTCACGCCAGCGATCCGCACGCGGCCACGGTAGTCGGCTCGGGTCCCGACGGAGGTGACGTAGTCGGCCTCGGTCTGAATGTCGGGATAGACGGCGACGTCGATGTCGACCTTTCCCTGCGCTCCGAGACGGCGCCAGACCTCTGCATTAGCGCGGCTCGCACGCCCCTCCTGCGCCGTCGTGTAGCCGTACTCGACGTAGGCGGCGACGCCAGCTTCCGCGAGCCGCTCGTTGGTCTCGTCCTTCAACGTCGAGAAGAATGCAAATACCGGCCGGAAGAACGCCTTCTCCTCGAGCACACCATCGGGCGTCTTGCCGTCGGCCGTGCGGCGAATCACGCCTCCGGGGGGATCGGGCGTCTGCGCACCGTAGCCGGCCATCTCGAGAGCCTTGTGATTCATCGCTCCGAGGTGGCCGGATTGGTGGATCACCAGCACCGGCACATCGGTGGAGACGCGGTCGAGTTCGTCGGCGGTCGGGTGCCGACGCTCCGCGAGCTGCGAGTCGTCGTACCCGAAGCCGATGATCATCCCCGACCCCGCCAGTGGCGAGGAGCCGTCGGCGTGCCAGGCCCGCAAGATCTCCACCAATCCGTCGACGTCGGTGCCCTCGCCATCGGGCGGCGGCAGGAGATTCGCCGAGGCATTCTGGAAACCCGCATTGAAGACGTGGCCGTGGGCGTCGACGAATCCCGGCAGAAGCGTCCGGCCGTCGAGGTCCACCACTCGCGTGGACTCACTCGTCAGCGCGGCGATTTCGTCGTCCGTCCCGACCGCGAGGATGCGTCCGTCCCGGATCGCCAGGGCCTCGGCGTACCGGGGCTGGTCGCCATCCATCGTGAGGATCGTGCCGCCGCGATAGACGCTGGCGGCAGCTCCGGTGGAACCGGCCCGAATCGAGGCCGCTCCGGTCTTCCCCCGCCCCGTTCCAGTCGCACACGCGGCGAGCAGAGCGACCCCCAGCACGACCGCGAGGCGCGTCACGTTCCTTTCGGATGCCACGGAGGTTCTCGGCGGCGGCGCCGACTATTCGATACGCAACCCGGAGATCGCGCGACTGATGACGAGCTGCTGGATCTGCTCCGTGCCCTCGAAGATGTCGTAGATCTTCGAATCGCGATGCCAACGTTCCACCGGATACTCGCGCGTGTACCCATTGCCTCCGAGAATCTGGATGGCTCGCTCGGTGGACCATACGGCGACGCGGCCCGCCTTCAGCTTGGCCATGGAGCCTTCGGCGTTCTTGAACTTCTGATTGCGCCCCAACCAGGCCGCACGCCAGACCAGGAGTCGAGCGGCATCGATCTCCATCGCCATGTCGGCGAGCGTGAAGGCGATCGATTGGTTCTTGATGATCGGGCGTCCGAATTGCACCCGATCCTGGGCGTACTGCAGCGCGTACTCGTAGGCGGCACGCGCGACTCCGATCGCCTGCGCGCCGACCGACGGACGCGTTGCCTCGAACGTCTGCATGGCCGCCTGCGCGTTACCGGGTTTTCCTTCGCGGATCCGGGCCAGACGCTCGTTGAGCTTCTCCGGTCCTCCCAGCAGACAGGAGCCCGGGATGCGACAGTCTTCGAGAACCACTTCGGCGGTGTGACTCGCCCGGATCCCGTGCTTCTTGAATTTCTGGCCCTGCGAAAGGCCCGGGGTGCTCGGCGGGACCACGAAGCTCGCGTGGCCGCGCGAGCCCAGTTCCGGATCGACGACCGCCACGACGACGTGAACGTCGGCGATGCCGCCGTTGCTGATCCAGGTCTTGGTTCCGTTCAGAACCCAGTCGTCACCGTCTCGAACCGCTCGCGTCTTGATGGCCGCCACATCGGACCCGGCGTTCGGCTCCGAGGCAGCGAACGCCCCCAGCATGACCTTGTCCGCCGTGCCGTAACACTGCGGCACCCACTCCATGATCTGCTCCTGGGTCCCGGACGCGGCGATTCCAGCCGCCGCGAGGCCCGACCCCATGATGGACATGCCGATGCCCGCGTCGCCCCAGAAGAGTTCCTCGACGGCGACGGGTAGCGTGAGGCCAGTCGGGTCCTGCATGGCTTCCGCCATGAAGTTCCACCCGTAGATGCCAAGTTTCGCGGCCTCCTCGATGATCGGCCACGGCGTCTCTTCTCGCTCATCCCATTCGGAGGCTGCCGGTCGCACGACCTTTTCGGCAAAACCGTGCACCCACTCTTTGATCTGGAGCTGGTCTTCGCTTAGTTCCGGGCTGAAATCCATCCGTGAAAAGTAGCAAGGCCCCTATCGGGCGGCAATGACTAGACGCGACGGCGACGGACACACTTCGATCAAATCGATCACTGCGTCTCGCGCCCGCCGCCTTCGTCAACACCGTCCGTTGGGCCGCACGCACGCCGCGCCCGGAATTCCCGACGTGCAAGGTGAGACATGAGTCCGTCTGACTGGATCGCGACCAAGCCGAAAAGAACCCAGGGCGCTGGGACGAATCGGATCACCCTCGAAGTCGGTGCTCATTCGTTCTTCCTCGAGTCGGAACACCCCCTGACGGCCGCCCCCGAGATCGCCGCCTCTGCGTTCTATCTTCCCGCGAGGAGCGCGGGGGTCCGAATCGAATTCGAATCCCCCCTCGATCGCGAATTCCTCGCCAACCTGGACCGGGTCGGGAAGCTCGCCGACTCCTGGTGGGGCTGGCCCGCCGCGGTCGAAACGGTGGTTGCAAAAAAGAGTGAGTCGTCGGCGAGCCCTCGTGCCGGGACCGGCCTCTTCTTCACCGCCGGCGTCGATTCGTTCTGCACGCTTCGACGAAACCTGGGCCAGATCGACTCGCTCATTTCCGTCCACGGTTTCGACGTGGCGCTTCGGGATGGAAGGCGCTTCGCGGAGGTCGAGCGGCGCCTCTCCCGCATCGCCAACGGACTCGACCTCGACCTCATCTGCATCAAGACCGACCTCCGGCATCACCCTCTCTTTCGCTCTCTTGGTTGGCCCTTGACCCACGGAGCCGCTCTCGCGGCCGTTGCGCACTCCCTTCGCAATCGTTTCGGACGCATCCTCATCGCCAGTTCCGACGTGCTCCCGCCCTGGGGGAGCCACCCGGATCTGGATGTGCTCTGGAGTTCGAGCGATCTCGAGATCGTCAACGACGCATCCGAACTCACGCGACTCGAAAAGGTGCGCTCGATCGCCGACTGGGAACTGGTCGGCGAAACCTTGAAGGTCTGCTGGGAAAATCGTTCCGCGGAACTGAACTGCGGTGCGTGCGAGAAATGCGTCCGCACCCAGGTGCAATTCGCGACGACGCAAGAGCGCGCGAAGCTGTCGGCCTTTCCGGGAGGCGAACTCCTCGACAAGATCGACGGACTTCCCTTCGTCGAGGAAGAACTCCACAAGCAGTGGATCGAGATCCGGCAATCCACCCGGGATCCCGCCGTGCAGGCCGCGATCGAGCGCGTGCTGGCGCGCCGGAAGAAGGTTCGCCTTCGCGATCGGTTGCGGAGATCGTGGCGCATGCTGCGTCGCTGATCACGACGATTTGCCCCGCCGTCCTTCGGGTTTCCAAAGCCGACCAGCATGGGCGCTCCTTCGCGCGCCGGGCGCTTCTGTGCCGTGGCCGGCGATCCGCGGTTCTCGGAGCGGGAGCGAGGCCTGAGCGAACAGCCCACCGGGGGCGTTCTTCCTCGCTGCAAAAAAAGAAGATAAACCCTCGGACCTCCTCGAGAATGAGGCACACTATTTGGAGATGACACGAGCAGGGAAGCGAGCAGGATCTCGCTCAAACCCGTCGTTGTAAGGCAGAGCGTAGTGTGCTCCACAGAGCGTCCCGACCGCGGGACGCGGGAGGCTACAAAGTATGGAAACCCTGAGCGTCGGCCAGTTTTCACTCGTGGCGAACCTGATGTCCTTCACGATCGCCACCATGGGCGCTTCGGCTCTCTTCTTCTTCCTATCGCGCGACAGCGTCGCACCTCAGTATCGTTCGGCGCTGACACTGACAGGCCTGGTCGTGGCGATCGCCGCCTACCACTACTTCAGGATTGCCGAGAGTTGGCACGACGCCTACGCGCTCGAGGGAGGGGCCTACGTTGCCTCCGGAGCGGGGTTCAACGACGCCTATCGCTATGCGGATTGGCTCCTGACGGTGCCGCTACTGGTGATCGAACTCGTTCTGGTGCTGGGCCTCGCCAAGGAGGAGACCCGTTCTCTTTCGACCCGGCTGGCAACGGCCGCGGCCGTCATGGTCCTGCTCGGTTACCCCGGCGAGGTTGCGGAAAGCACGGGTACCCGGATCGTCTTCTGGGTCCTCGCGATGATCCCCTTCCTCTACATCCTTCGTGTGCTCTTCACGGAGTTCTCGAGCGCCATCGACCGACAGAAGGAGAATGTTCGCGGCCTGGTGGCAAACGCACGCACCGTCCTGCTCGTTACTTGGTCCTTCTATCCCCTCGCCTACCTCGGACCGGAATTGGGACTTTCGGGATCCTCTGCCGAAACCTTCGTTCAAGTCGGCTACACGATCGCAGACGTCACCGCGAAGGCCGGCTTTGGAATGTTGATCTACGCGATCGCCCGGGCGAAGTCGGAAGCGGCCTGAGCGTGGTGCGGGGCGGGGCGTTTCCCTCCGGTCCGCCCCGCATCCACCGATTTCACGGAAGTCCACGCTGCCGAAGGGCCTGGGGCCAGGTCCGTACGGGCGAGCGCGAGCCCCCGGCTTGTGCATTGCGAGCGGCTCGCTCCATACTGTCGATCCATGGGCCTCCTTCGACAGCGGTTAGATCACGCCGACCTAACCCGGTGGGCCTTCGCCGCCTGCCTGATGCTCGGGGGGATCTTCGTAGACAGCGGCACAGCATTCGCCCGCTGCGAAGATGCCCAGGACCTTCTTTCCACGGCGGCCGTCTTTCGACACCACCTGGCCTGCCAGCTCGACGGAGTCCCGGCCGGAGGCGCGGCCCCCCGGTGCATCCCGCCCGCCCTGCCCCGCTGCGCCGCCGCTCTCTCCGACCAGATCACTCAGATCCTGCTCGGAGACGGGAATCTGCCCGTCTCCGACGCGAGCCCGAAGGCGCTTCGTTGCCAACGCCAGATTCTCGACGCCGGCGTCCGCTTCGCCCAGAAACGGCTCGCCGAACGAGCGCGTGGGAAACGCAACTCCCGGGCCGGTCGCGCTCTGAACCGAAGCATCGAGCGCGGCTGCGCGGGAGTGGTCTTGCAGCGGGACGAGGCCGGGCACACCCTCCCCCGCGTCGGCGGGTCGTGCGCATTCGTCTCCAACCGCCCGGGTCTTCTCCTCGATACCACTCCGCTATCCCGCTGTCTGAGGGCGACGCTCGAGGGCGTCGTCGATGACCTCGCCCCCGCACCCCTTCGCCCGAACATCGTTCTCATCCTGACCGACGACCAACGATTCGACACCCTCGACGTCATGCCGGTAACGCAAGCTCTGCGCGACGAGGGCATTTCGTTCCGCAACGCATTCGTAACCAATCCCGTCTGCACGCCGAGCCGCGCGAGCATTCTCAGCGGTCGGTACTCCAAGAACAACCACGTGCGCGGCAACGGTGCCTTCGCCCGCTTCGATTCTTCGGACACGATTGCGCGATGGCTCCACGACGCCGGATACACGACCGCCCTGCTCGGCAAGTACCTCAACAACAGCGAATTGCTCGGCCTCGAACCACCTCCGGGATGGGATGAATGGAAATCCTTCCTCGAAGCGAGCGGTGGGGAGTTCTACGGCTTCCGGATCAACGACAATGGTGTCGCGCGCGAGTTCGGCGATGAGCACTACTCGACGGACTGGCTGGCCGAGCAAGCCGTACAATTCGTCCGCCAACACTCCGATCGCCCCTTCTTCCTTCTGTTCGCGCCCTTCGCTCCCCACGGCCCAGCCACCCCGGCACGCCGGCATCAAGGCTCCTCGAGCGCCATGGTCCCCCACAGACCCCCCTCCTGGGCCGGCGACACAAAGGGAAAACCAGCCTGGGTCCGCTTCAGCAAGAAGATCGCAGGCCCGCAGTGGACAGAAAAAATCGACGCGTTTCGCCAGAACCAACTCGAAACCCTCCGGGCAGTGGATGAAGCCGTCGAGCAACTTCTGGAAACCCTCGAGCGGTCCGGGCTCACCGACAACACCGTCGTCGTCTTCAGCTCCGACCACGGCTTCCTTCTCGGCGAACACTGGCTGTGGGGGAAGTTCAGCCCCTACGAGGAGTCGATTCGCGTGCCCTACATCCTGCGCTACCCGCGTCGTTACCCACGACCGCAGGTCCGCGAGGAGATGGTCCTGAACATCGACCTGGCGCCGACCTTCATGGACCTCGCGGGCCTGGAGGTTCCCGATGGCCTCGATGGCGCAAGCCTCGGGGGCCTGCTCGATGGCGCGGGAGATCCCTGGCGCGAGGAGTTCCTGATCGAAACGACCGGCGAATTCATCGTTCGACCCAGCACCAGCGTTCGGACCGACCGATTCAAATACATCGAGACGCAGGCAACCGCCGGCGTGAAGGAGGAGCTCTACAACCTCGTTCGCGATCCGTACGAAAGGGAGAACCTCGCGTCCCAGCCCGCCTACAAGCGGGTGCGCAAAGTGCTGCGAGAACGCCTCGAACGACTCCGTGCGCCCTGACCGTCCGAGGCGGCGGGCGAAAGGCACTTCTCGGGAGGGAGCGGGCGCGGTCCCCGAGCACTCCCTCGCGGGCCGACGCGGGAGGGTCCGTCGCCTCGCGGGCGTCGGGTCTGTGGAGTAGAACGCAGCAGATGAGGACGATCACGAAACTCCTTTCGTTCCCCATCAAGGCATGTGGTTCCGTCTCGCACCGTCAAATGACGATCGAGGACTCCGGCCCGCGCTACGATCGTCGCCTGATGCTGGTGGATCCAACGGGGAGATGACAGACACCATCTAGAGCACCTTGTCGATGATTCACAGCGCAACACCCTGGAC
>JAPOLW010000165.1 GCA_029976905.1 bacterium
CCCGGGCATCTGCCTGCACAGCCTCTTCGAAAATTTCGACTTCACCGACCCGAACCCGACACACCTCGAGGCCCTGGTGGCGTCGACGCTCGACCGCTTCCACTTCCCCGACCGGTGGACCCCCGTGGTCGCCCAGATGGTCCGCGACGTTCTCGACACAGACCTTCAGGACGGAATCCGACTCGCGGAGGTTTCCCGGGAGCAGCGCCTGGACGAACTCGAATTCTACTACCCCGCCGGTCGCCTGACCCTCGACGCTTTGAACGGCCTCCTGGTCGAGCACGGCTATCCGGGAGTGCCGACCGGCCGCACCGGAGAGGAGCTTCCGAGGCCGCTGGTCGATGGCTACGTCAAGGGCTACATCGACCTCACCTTCGAAGCGGGCGGTCGATTCCATCTCGCAGACTACAAATCCAACTGGCTGGGCCCCGACGTCGACGCCTACCGGCCCGAAGAGCTCCACGCGGTCATGCAGCGCGAACTCTACACCCTGCAATACATTACCTACACGCTCGCCCTGCATCGCTTCTTGAGGCTTCGCCTCCCGGACTACGACTACGACCAACACATGGGCTCGAGCTTCTACCTCTTCGTGCGCGGCATGCGCCCCACGCATCGGGCCGAACGGGGCGTCTTCGTCGACCGCCCGCCGCGAGCCTTGATCGAGGCTCTCGACGCGCGCATCGGACGCATCGACGGGAGACGGCCGTGACCGCAGCGGGGCAACCTCCGGCGTTCTTCGCCGATCTGTCGCGCCGCTTTGCGGATTTCCTCGCGCCACCGGCCGACCTCGAGGACCGGGCGACCTGGCTCGCCGCCGCGCTCGCGAGCAACGAAACGCTCGCGGGCGGCGCGTGCGTTGACCTTCGTGACTACGCCGGTCGCCCCTGGCCCGAGGGCGATGGGGAGCAGAACGCACCCAAACTCTCGGACTGGATCGACCGTCTTCGCGCAAGCCCGCTGGTCGGGGAACCGGGCGACTTCCGCCCGCTCATCCTCGGCGACGACACCCGCCTGTACCTCCACCGTTACTGGAAATACGAGAACGACCTCGCCCAGGATGTGCGCGCCCGGCTGGAACGGCGTCCGACGGTCGACCGGGATCGCCTGACGGCCGCATGGCAAGGCGTGCAGGAGCGGGTCGACATCTCCGCCGAGCAGAGGGACGCCGCGGTGACCGGCGTCCTGCGGGGCTTCACCGTCATCTCCGGCGGCGCCGGCACCGGCAAGACCACGATCGTCGCCTGTCTGCTGAAACTGCTCGCCTCCCAATCCGACCCCGCGCGGCCCTTGCGCGTCCGCCTCGCCGCACCGACCGGAAAGGCAGCCGGCCGTCTGAAGGAACAGCTTCGAGAGCACCGCGGGCAGATCGACCCCGAGGGCGACATCGAGCAGATCGTGCGCGACGATCCTGCCACCCTGCACCGCCTCCTGGGCGGTCGTCCGGGCTCGATCCGGTTCCGCCACGGCCCCGGCAACCCACTTCCCGCCGACGTTCTCGTGATCGACGAGACCTCCATGGTCGATCTGGCCCTGATGGCCCGGGTGACGGGCGCGCTCGCCCCGACCGCCCGACTCATCCTCATTGGCGACAAGGATCAACTGCCGCCCGTGGGTGCCGGCTCGGTCTTCGGCGAATTGTGCACCGCCCCCCCGACCGTCGCGGCCGACCTGGCCGGGGAGATCGAGGCCGTGACCGGGGAGCGCCCCGCCCTTCCGCTCGCCCGCGACGACGATCCCCCCATTGCCAGCGCGGTCACGTTGTTGAGCCGATCCTACCGCTTCCGGGAGGATTCGGGGATCGGCCGACTCGCCGGCGCGGTGCGCGCGCGCGATCGCGAAGCCCTCCAGACGCTCACCGGGGAGCCCGGAGGGGACCTCCAGTGGCTCGACCCGGCCGCCGACGACGCCGTGGTCGACCGGGCCGCCGAGGGCTTCGCCTCCTACCTGAAGTGCATCCAAGAGCGCGCGGCGCCCGCAAAAGCACTGACCGCGCTCCAGGGGTTCCGGGTCCTGTGCGTCCACCGCGAGGGGCCCTACGGGGTCGCCGAATGGAATGCGCGCCTCGAGAAGCGGTTGCGCCGCGTCGGGTCCATCCGCGGGGGAGGGATCTGGTACGAGGGCCGCCCCGTGCTGGTGACCCGCAACGACTACACGCAGCGCCTCTGGAACGGCGACATCGGAGTCGCGCTGCGCGACGAAGAAGGCCGCCTGCTCGTCCATTTCGAGAGTGCCAGCGGCGAAATCCGCCAGGTCCGCCCCACCCGCCTGAATCACGCCGAGACCGCGTGGGCTCTGACCGTGCACAAGAGCCAGGGCTCGGAGTTCGACGACGTCCTGCTCATCCTCCCCGAAGCCGAATCCCGCCTCCTCACCCGCGAACTCCTCTACACCGGGGTCACGCGCGCACGCCACCGCCTGGCGATCGCCGGCACGCGCGATCTCGTTCAGGACGGCATGGGGCGACGGACGCCACGCACCTCGGGGTTGGCCGAAGCGCTCGGCGTCGAGCGCCCCCGCGACGTCCGCCCCGCGGGCGTCGCCTCGGATCTCCCCTCAGAGCAGGGATAACTGGCGGGGATTGCCCACCGCTTCGTCGAAACTCGCACCGATCTCGGGCAGGATCGCGTCGGCGATCGGGCGCAACAATTTCTCCACGGCGTGGCTACGGTCGATGTTCGCCGGCAGCGGGCGCCCGGGCAGGACCGGCTCGGGGCCGTCGCGGGTGACGACGTATCGGATGAGTCCACCGCGGAAGCCCGCAATCTTGCGCGCCGCCTGCACGTGCGGCGGATTGGTGCGGGTGTAGCTTGCGACGTCGCCCTTGCGGATGCGCTTGACGTAGACCAGCTCCTCGTCGAGTTCGCCGGCGCGCACGCGCTCCACGACCTCCCGCACCAGCGGCATCACCTCCCGGTCCGTGAAGAGCCGTTCGAGCATCCCTTCCTGCAGTCGCCGGGATACCGCGGGCCAATCACGACGCACCGACTCCAGCCCCACCACGAGCAGCGACCCGCCGCGCCAACCAGCATAGCGCTTCTTGCTCCCTCCGCGGCCGCCGCGCACGCGCGGGAGAAAGAAGCGATCGAGGACGTACTCGAGTTCGAGGACCAGGCGCGGCTCGACCTGGTACTCTCGCGCGACGCGCTCGGAGATCTGCTCCTCGACCCGTCGACGCACCGCCTCGGCCTCTTCCTGCGCCATCGCGCCCGGTTCTCGCGACGCAAGCTCCACGAAGACGGAGTCGGTGTCGCCGTAGAGAACGCGCAACCCCTGCGCTTCGAGGATGTCCCGGGTCCAGCCGAGGGTCTGTTGCCCGAAGCCGGTGATCGCATTGGCGACGTCGGGGTCGAAGAAGCGACACCCCGGGGACGCGAGCACGCCGAAGAAGGCATTCATCATGATCTTGATGGCCTGGTCGGCGTGCCGGGCACCGCGCTCCCGGGCGGCTTCGCGCCGCTCGAAGAAGTGGTCCAGGATCCCCGGCAGGATGGCATCGCCGCGCGCGAAGCGCGCCCCGTTGGGAGCCACCACCGGATCCTCGACTCCCTCGTGCGACGCGCGCGCATGGGCCAGGGGATCGAGTTGGAAGGTCCGGATCAGGCTCGGGTAGAGGCTCTTGAAATCCAACACCGCGACATTGCGAAAGAGGCCGGGCACCGAGGGAAGCACGGCCCCGCCGGCCACCGGGGTCTCCTCGCGGTTCGCCCCCACCCCGTCGGCAACGAAGCCGCGCCGCCGGAGTTCCGGCAGATAGACCCGGTCGAAGGACGCGACGCTCGCGCCGACGCGATCGAGCGGCATGCCGGAGAGGAGGCTGCGCTCGAGCGTCAGGTCCAGAAGCCCTTCGCGGGCGAGGATCTCGTTCACCAGGCGCGCGTCCTCGAGGTTGTAGGCCACCAGAGCGGTCCGGTCTTCACGGTACAGGCGCGCAATCTCGTCGGCGGCATCGGGCGCATCGTGGTCGATCCGCTTGCCCCGCCCCAGGACCGCCTGCGCGACCGTCTCCAGTCGGTAGTCGGGCAGGCGCAGCGCGTCGCGCGCCAGTGGGAGCGCGTCGAGCACCACCCGCCCGGGGATGACGGCGCGCCCCTGGCGCCCAAACCCCCGGTCGGTCTCGAAGCGGATGTCTCCCTCGACCCGCCCCAATCCGCGCGAGAGCCGGGCCACCCGGAGACGGGCCGCCAGAACCCGCAGATCGAAGTCCACGACATTCCAGCCCGTAAGGACGTCGGGGTCCAGCTCACGCATCCTCTCCCCGAAGGCATCCAGAAGCGTTTTCTCGTCTCGATGGACGAGCGCGCCCTCGACCGGCGCGTCGGCCACCAGGTGGACTTCCTCGACGCCGCAGCCGGCCAGAGCGAGGGACCACACCGCGCTCGCGTCACGCGGCGTCTCGATGTCGATCGAGAGCACGCGCAGCTCGGGGCGCACATCGGCAGACCGCAGTCCGGGATTGCGAAAGACGCGCAAGCCTGCCGGGCCGTCCTCGAGAGCGTCGCCGTCGATCTCGACCCCCGCCCGCAGGCCGTGATCGATCAGATAGCGGTGCGCAAAGCGAACATCGGCTTCCAGCACGACGGCCCCCGCCGCCCGCAATCGTTCGCGCAGGCCCGTCAGCTCCGATGGCGTCGCTGCGGACACCCGAGCGACCGGATTCGCGCGCAGATCGCGCAGCCCGCTGATTTCAATCGACACCCCCTCTTCGCGCGGCACCAGATCGACGTCTGCCGTCGAGACGAAGAGGTAGGGCCGGAAACGATCGTCCTCGACGACGAAGGGCTGGCCGTCTTCGGAACAACCGAAGAGCCGCACCACCACGCGTTTCTCCCTCACCTCGTAGGTCGGCTGCAGGATGAGGCCGCGCACGTGCTCAGATCCTCGCGTGACGAAGTCGGGGGTGGGCGACGCTGAATCCGAGCGCAAGCAGCATCAGTACGAGATTGAGTGCGTAGGGCCCCCGCGGAGACAACTCATAGAGCGTGGTGCCGAGCAACGGCCCAAAGATGTTTCCGACGACTCCGATGGCCCCGGTGAGGCCAGCAACGGCGCCCTGCTCCTCCGGAGATACCGCCAGGGACGCGCCCGCCGCGTTGCCCGGGCGGACCAGTCCGAGCCCGAGGCCAAGAAACGCGAGCGCCGTCGTGTAGCTCGCAAATCCCGAACCGATTGCGAAAAGCCCGAAGGCCACCACACCAAAGCCGAGCCCGATCTGGATGAGTCGGGCGGGCGGCAGTCGCACCCGCTGCACGATTCCCAACTGGGCCGCGAGCCCCGCGATGGCGAGGACCATGAAGCCGATCCCGGCGCGCTCGCCGGTCTGCGTCGACGTCAGATCAAGCATGTCCTGGAGGAAGAAGGCCAGCGTGATCGCCGTCGTCGCACGGACGGCCTGCATCGCAATCGCAATCAACAAGAAGGGGGCGACGCGCGGATCGGTGAAGCGAAGTTTTCGGGCTTCGCGCCGCTCGACGGCCGCCGGCTTCCCGGGCTCGGGCAGAAATGCCCAGATCACGGCGGCGCTCGCGATGGCGAGCACGGCGGAGAAGTACAGAGGGGCCAGCAATCCGAGGGTCGCGAGGACGGCGCCGGCGGCCGGCCCCAACGTCTGCCCGACTCCGAACGAGGCGGCGATCAACGCGACGCCGCGAGTGCGGTCCTCGCGCTCGGTCCGGTCCGCGACATAGGCCTGCGAGGCGGGCGGCGTTCCCGAGCCGAACAGGGCGAAGATACTGCGCGAGGCGACCATCAGAGCGAAGGCCAGTGGCGGCGACACCGTGCCGGACAGCCCCAGCCCGATGGACGTCGCCAGCAGAATCATGGAGACCGAAAAGCCGAGCAGACCGACCAGGATGATGGGTCGTCGTCCAACCACGTCGCTGCGTCGTCCCCACCTCGGACTCGCAAAGACCCAGATCGTCGCGGATGTGGCGAAAATCGTCGACACCTGGAACGGCGAGAGGCCAATCTCGCGGGCGGCCGGCGGAAGGATCACGAAGAGAACGGCCTGCCCCATGCCCGTGCAGACGAGACTGAAGAAGAGGAGCCACAGCGCGCGTCGGTCTTCGTTCCCCACCGAACGCGCAGCATAGCAGCCGGCGCCCGCCGGGGCGCACTCCCGCGGCGATCGCGCGGCCCGGCCGCCCCGGCCGCTATCGGCGATCCCAACCACCCACCGCGGCCGGGCGGCTCAACCCCCGAGTTGTGACATCACCTGCTGCATGTCGAAGTAATCCCGCCAGGCGCTGATCTTGCCGTCCGAAGTGACCTCGAAGGTCCCCATGACGGCGATCTCGATCCGCTTGCCGCCCATCGTCAGGATGTCGACACGCTCGGTCAGGACCGTATTGCCGCTCGTTGCGATGGCCTTGAGTTCGAAGGAGGCCTCTCCGCCAGGCGACATGAATTGCGCCAGCGTCGCCTCGATCTCGGCATGTCCCCGGACCGGGTCGACCGGGATGTTGTGATAGACCGCATCCTCGGTAAAGAAGGCGAGCAGGGCCTTCAGATCGACCTGCCTCACAGTTTCGCAGAAGTCCCGTACGACCTTTTCCGGATCCATGCGCCCTCCTTACCCGGCCTGACACTCGCTGCCAAGCGCTGGTGGACGGACCGAGGTCCGGGGTCACCCCGTTCCTCGGTGCCACACGGCACCGCCACCGCAGCCCGGCCTTCTCCGCGAAGCCCCTTAGAGCAACCCCGCAGCGAGCGCACGCCACTGATCGCGAGGGACTTCCCTCATGTCGGACGTCAACGCTTGCAGACAAACGTGGTCGGCGCCTGCGTCGAAGTGGTCGCGCACGCGCTTGCGCACGACATCGATGTCCCCCCACGCCACGATCGCATCGACCAGACGGTCACTGCCGCCGTTTTCGAAATCCGACTCCTCGAACCCGAGCCCAAGCAGGTTGCGCTTGTAGTTCGGCAGCCCGGTGTAGATCGCCATGTGTTGGCGAGCGATCGCGCGCGCCTTGTCGGGGTCCGTCTCGAGCAGGACCGCCTGCTCGGGCGCGAGCAGGCGCCCCTCCCCCAATGCCGCGCGCGCGCGCGCGGTATGCTCGGGAGGCACGAAATAGGGATGCGACCCCCACGCCCGTTCACTGGCGAGCTTCAACATGCGGGGATGGAGTGCCGCGATCACCCGCTTCGGCTCGGACGGCGGCGGCGCCCCGGCGAAGATGGAACTGTCCATGGCGTCCAGATACTCGCGCATGTAGGTCAATGGCTTGTCGTAGTTGTGTCCCCGGATCGTGCTCACCATGGGCTGGTGGCTCACCCCCATGCCGAGGAGGAAGCGCTCCGGGTAGGCTTCGCACAGCGTACGCTGCGCATTCGCCATTGCCATCGCATCACGCGCCCAGACATTGGCGATGCCCGTCGCGATGACCAGCCGCTGCGTCCCCGCGAGGAGAACGGCGGAACTGGTGAAGATCTCCCGCCCCACAGCCTCCGGGATCCACAGAGCCCCAAAGCCGAGGTCCTCGATCTCCCGCGCCGCCGCCTGCGACTGCGCGGCAGGCAACATGTCGAGAAACGCCCAGATTCCGATTTTGCCAATGTCCATGTCTACGCGCCTCCGTCTTTCCAGGCGTCCGGCGAAGGAACACCACGTTCGAACGAGATCGAAAGAGGCACCTTCTCGTCGGGCGCCCGGCCGTCGACCTC
>JAPOLW010000166.1 GCA_029976905.1 bacterium
GTCCGGAAGTCGGTGGTCACGGCGAGATCCCGCCCTTCGAAGAGATCCTGCCGCCGCAACCCGGGCCAACGGCCGAACACGCGGCCCCCGCGAACGGTGCCGCCGAGCGCGAGCATGGCCGTCGCACGGCCGTGGTCGGTGCCGCCGGCCCCGTTGACCGCTGCCGTGCGGCCGAACTCGCTGAGCGTGATGACACAGACGTCTTCCATGCCGCTACCCATGTCGGTGGAGAAGGCGGCAAGAGCCTCGGCGAGCGCGCGCAGAAGGTCCGCCAGGCTACCGGACGAGGCCCCTTGGTCGACATGGGTGTCCCAGCCGCCGACTTCGAGAAAGGCCATTTCGACTCCGATGCCCGCCTTGAGGACGGTCGCCACTTCGCTGAGTTGACGCCCCAGAGGTGCCGCAGGATAGACCGCTCCGTTGCCGGGGCGATTCCCGCCGAGACTCCGGAAGAGGTCGTAGTTGGCGAGGGTCTCGTCGACCGTCGCACCGATGAGGTCGTCGCGGTCCGCGTAGAGATCCGCCAGGGCCTGTCGGGCAATGCTCCCCTGGCGTCCACGTCCGAGATCGAGATCGATCAAGCTGGAGGCCGCGTAGGTCGGCGCCGGTCCCAGGAGACTGCGTGGGACGTTGCCGGTCACGGCGATCGCGCGGAGATTCTGCCCTGCGGCCGCAGGGGAGGTCTGCAGGTGTCGATTCATCCAGCCATCTTCGGTCGACTTGTCCCCTGGCGTGCCGGTCTCCATGTAGGTCTGCGCATCGAAGTGCGAACGTGACGGATCGGGCGAGCCGCAGGCATGCACGACGGCCAACTCGCCTGCGGAGAAAAGTGGAGCCAGGGCTTCCATGGCCGGGTGGAGACCGAAGAAGCCATCGAGATCGAGAACACCTTCGGCGCGATGGGGACGAGGGATCGCAATCTCCCCCCGCAGATCGTAGTACCGGGCGTCGCCATGGGGGACGACCATGTGGAGTCCGTCGACCGCTCCGCGCAAGAAGACGCAGACGAGGGTTCTTCCGGGGCGGTCCTGCGCCCGGGCATCGCGAAGTCGGAACAAGGGACCGAAACCCAGGCCCGCGGCGGCGGCGAGGCCGGTGGAAACGAAACGTCGACGGGTGAGGCGAGCGTTGTTCATCGTTTTCTCCCTTTCTCGCTAGTGAAGTTGGAATTCGGGCCCGGCCAGGACGAGAGCCGCGAGCAGGCCAGGTTGGGCACCACTCCGCGCGGCGGTTTCGAGTGCGGCCCGGGTGGTCGCACCGGGAGGGCGGCCCAGGAGGTAGTGCGCCAGGCCTTCGGTCCCCCACAGGGTGAAGAGCGGTCTCCAGAGGTCGGCGTCGATGTCGGTGCCCGGGACGGCGCCGGTGGCTGCTTGATGGGCGAAGGTGAAGCGACCGACCATGCCGCCCGGGCTCAAGACGCCGTCGGCGGTCTCCGGCCAACCGGCCGGAGACGGGGCGCCCAGAAGAGGCTGGCCCAGCCGGTCGACCCAACGTGCGGCTTCGATGCCGACCGAAACGTCCGCCTCGAAGGCACGCAGGGTGCTGGCAACGACCTCGAGGGGGCTTTTTGCTTTGTTGCCGCGGTGGGCGGGATCGTCGAACTCGTCTGACGTAAGCAGGCTGGCCAACGTCCAACCAATATGGCCACCGCTCGCAAGAAAGACTTCTGCAGTGCGTGCGACCAGAGCCGCCGGCGGATCGTCGCTCACGAAACGCTCGACGAGCTTGTGCGCAAGGAACTCTGCCGTCGAGGGATGCGTTGCGAGAAATCGGAGGATCTCGAGTCCTTCGCTCTCGTCACCGGCGGCAATCGTCTTCCCGAGCACCTTTTTGGGGCCGCGGACGTGGTCTCGAGCGCGAAAGTCGAAGGTCACTTCGCCGGTGCGAGGCGGCGTGAAGGTCCATCCCGTGAAGGCGCGGGCAACCTCGAGGACGTCTTCCTGGGAGTAGCCGCCGTCGACTCCCACGGTGTGCAGCTCCAGGAGTTCACGGGCGTAGTTTTCGTTGAGGCCGCTGTAGCGTCCGCGCGAACCCGGCGCGACGCTGCGGTAATTGTCGAGGTAGTACAGCATCGCCGGGCTTTGCGCGGTCGCGCGCAGGAGGTCCTCAAAATAGCCGAGCGCGTTCGGGCGGATGGTGTCGCGCACGTACGAGACCACGGCGAGGCGCATGAAATTGTTCGAAGCGGTGACGTTGAAGTGATTGAACCAGAAGTCGGTCAGGACCTCGCGCAATTGCGCGCGCGCGTGGACGGCTCGGGTCACGCTGGCCGCTGTGACTTCGATGGGGACCCGCTGCGGGCGGCCGATCCCCATGGTCGACGGGTCGTTCGCGGAGCGTCGAGGATAGTTCTCGATCAACTCGCTCGAATCCATCTCCAGAGCCGGATAGACGGCGAGACGGGCCTCCAGAGCGGGATCCGCGGGCGACGGATCCCGAAGTTGCTCGGACAGCCAGACCTGGCGGCCGACCCGGAGCACCTCTTCGAGGAGCGCCGGCGTCGGCCCGAAGGCCGCCCGATTGAGCAGATGTACCGTCCGGAGCCGCTCGTCCTGGGCATCGGAGAGGGGCGCCGCAGCGACGGGCGCCCCCAGGGTGAGAGCGAGGGTGATGGTCGTGCCGATCAATCCGATGGTTCTCATGCGATCCTCCCCGAGACGCTTTCGACCGTCTCGGGTACGAGCATGACAGCGGCGGCTTCCTAGATAAATGGGCAAAATGCCCGTTTTTAGAAAAAAACGAAAAACGACCGATTTGGGGGCTTCTTCTGCACTCAGCAACCGCCCAGCGTCATCCGGCCGATCAGGAGCGTGGGAGCGGAGATGCCGGCCCGGAATTCGAGGTCCGAGCCGACCATCCGGATGTCGCGGAACATCTGGAGCAGATTCCCGGCGAGGGTGACCTCCTCGACGGCGTGCGTGAGTTGGCCGCCTTCGATCCACAGGCCGCTGGCGCCCCGGGAGTAGTCTCCCGTCACGCCGTTTACGCCGAATCCAGAGAGGCTGGTGACGTAGAAGCCGTCCTCGACGGCCGCGATGATCTCTTCGGGCGTGTGTTCGCCGGCGGCCAGGTAGAAGTTGGTCGGCGCTGCCCCGGGAACGTCACCGACCGAGCGAGACGCATTGCCCGTGCTCGCCATGCCGAGTTTGCGAGCGGAATAGGAATCGAGAAGGTAGCTGGTCAGCCGGCCGTCCTCGACGACGACGTTGCGCCGGGTTGCGGCGCCTTCGCCGTCGAAAGGGCGCGATGCCAGTCCCGCGGGGAGACGCCCGTCGTCGACGACGTTGACGCACGAGGCTGCGATTTCTTCACCCAGTTTGTCCAGGAGAAAAGACGCCCGGTGGTAGAGAGCACCGCCGCAGGCGGCAGACGCGAGGTGGCGCATCAGGGATGCGGCGGTCACCGGGTCGAAGACGACCGGAACCTCTTGCGTCGGAACCTTGCGTGCGTCGAGTCGGCGCAGCGTCCGCTCGGCTGCGATGCGACCGACCTCGTCCGGGGGAGCGAGGCGCGCAAAGGAGCGGCGGCTATCGTACCACGAATCGCGCTGCATCTGGTCGCCGTCCACCGCCACCGGTGCGGCCGAGAGGCTATAGCCGGTCGTTCGATAGGTGCCGCGGAATCCCGCGGTCGATCCGTAGGCGACGCGCCCCTCGGTTTGCGAAAAATCCGCACCCTCCGAATTGGTCAGACGCGGATCGGCGTCCAGCGCTGCCTTTTCGCATTGCGCCGCCAGCCGCACCCGGTCCTCCGGTGAGAGGGATGCGGCGGCGTCGTCGGCGAGGCCGAGTTCGGGTCGGTCCTCGGACAAAGACGTCGGATCGGGAAGGCCCGCATCGGGGTCCGGCGCGACGATGCCCGCCATCTCGACCACGTCGCGCGCGAAGCGTTCTATAGAGGCTCCGGTGAGATCGGCCGTCGAGGCGACGGCGCTGGCCCGCCCGGAGAAGCATCGCAGGCCAAGGCGACGTTCTCGCGACATCTTGACCGTCTCGACCTCACCGAGTCGCACCTGTGCCGAGGCAGAACTCCATTCGACGACGACGGCATCGGCCTCCGAGGCTCCCGCGCGGCGAGCCGTCTCGAGCACGAGATCGACGACGTCCTCGACGCCCGGATTCGTGGCGCTCACGTCTGCGTCCCGCCCACGGTAATGCCGTCGATCCGGATCGTGGGCAGGCCGACGCCGACCGGCACGGACTGCCCTTCCTTTCCACACGTGCCGATTCCGTCGTCGAGGCGAAGGTCGTGGCCGACCCGGGTAATGCGCTTGAGAACGTCGGGCCCATTGCCGATGAGAGTGGCTCCCTTGACGGGAGAGGTGATCTTGCCGCCTTCGATTCGATACGCTTCGCTTGCCGAGAAGACGAATTTGCCGTTGGTGATGTCGACCTGGCCGCCTCCGAAGCTCACCGCGTAGAGACCCCGATCGACCGAGCGGATGATGTCTTCGGGGTCGTCCTCTCCGGCCAACATGAAGGTGTTGGTCATGCGCGGCATGGGATAGTGCATGAAACTCTCGCGTCTGCCATTCCCCGTCGGAGGGACACCCATCAGGCCCGCGTTCAAGCGGTCCTGCAGGTAGCCGCAAAGACGCCCCTTCTCGATGAGGACGTTTCGGGATGTCGGTGTGCCTTCGTCATCGACGTTGAGCGATCCGCGACGCGAGGCGATGGTGCCGTCGTCGACCACCGTGCACAATTCCGAGGCGACCGACTCGCCGAGGAGTCTTGCAAAGGCGGAGGTGCCTTTGCGATTGAAGTCTCCCTCGAGCCAATGGCCGACGGCCTCGTGCAGGAGGACTCCGGGCCAGCCCGGCCCCAGGACGACGTTCATCTCGCCTGCCGGAGCGTCCTCGGCTTCGAGATTCACGACCGCCTGGCGGGCGGCGTCCCGCGCGAAGCCGAGCGCACGGTCGGCGTCATCGACCAGAAACGAGAAGGCCACCCGGCCGCCGCCCCCGGAGGATCCCGATTGTCGCTTGCCCTCGTGCTCCGCAATGCAACTCACGGAGACGCGAAGAAGGGGTTGATGGTCGGCCACCAGCGTGCCCTCGGAGTTGGCAATCAGGACGATCTTGTCCTGGACGACGACCGAGGCCATCACATTGCGGATCCGGGGGTCGAAAGATCGCGCTTCTCGATCGATGCGGTCGAGGAGGGCGGCACGGTCGGGGAGGCCCGGTAGCAGCGCATCGGCCTCGACGGGGTAGAGATCATGGGCCGCGGGCGCCGGTGTGCCGCGCAAGGCCACGGGTCGAACGCTCCCTCCGGTGTCGGCGATCGCTCGCGCGTTCTGCGCGGCGAGTTCGAGGTTTTCGATCGAGACCTCGTCGGAAAAGGCGTAGCCGGTTTTTTCGGCGGCCAGCACCCGCACCCCGACACCCTGGAGGACCTGCTGACCAGCGCTCTTGACGATGCCTTCGTCGAGCGAGACCGAGTGTACGGCGCGATGTTCGAAGAAGAGATCGGCGAAGTCGGCACGTCGCGCCAGGGCCGTTCCGAGGGTTTCCTCGAGGGCCCCGACATCGAGGCCGAACTGGTCGCTCAGGAATTGGGACGGTAGGCGGTCGGGCGATTCGGATGTCATGCTCACCCCACAATGATCGGGTCTGGATGGCGAAGAGTCAATTTGACGTTCGGGGAGATCGGAGATTCGCGGTCCGATCCTCGTGCCAGGGCCCGGCGCCTACCTACTGAAGGGGGGGAGCCGTCTGGTTCAACCGCGCGATCAGCTGGCGGATGACATCTGCCTCCGGATCGTCGGGAGCCCGCTCGAGGTAGGCCTCGAGATCGGCGGCGGCCGCTGCCGGGCAATCGAGTCGCTGCAGCAATGCTCCCCGGTCACGAAGCCACGCTGGGTTTCCGGCGTCGAGCCGGAGCAAGCGGTCGACCGTGCCGACGGCCTTTTGCACGTCGCCACGACGCAGATGATTGGCGCGCAGATTGACGAGCATACGCGCGAGGATCGAGCGCGTGTCGGCGGGGTGATGGAGGATCCAATCGAGATGGCTCGACGGATCGCTGACGCCAGCGTCCTGGAATCTCGCGAGCAGGGCTTTGCGGTCGATTGGTTGCGCGGCATCGAAGGGATCGATGACGGCGCCGCGATCGAGGACCAGGAAGTGCCCTGGCGTGTTGAGGCCGGCGGCCTCGCGTCCGAGTCGACGCGCCACACTCAAATAGACCACGGCGAGGGTGATGGGGATCCCGGTGCGGCGGTCGATGACGTCGTTGAGGTAACTGTTGCGCGGGTCGTAGTAGTCGTCGGTATTCCCGCGGAATCCTTCCCGGCCATAGAGGTGCTCGGCGAGGGGATCCGCCCCCGTCTCCCCGTCCCCTCTGGTGGTGGCGATCCGGTCGGCGAGTCGGTCGAGGTAGTCGAGGTACGTCTGCCGGTCGAGGTCGGGGTACTCCTCGGCGGCAATCCACAGGGCCGCCGAAGCGAGGTCGCCCTCTGGGTCGGATGCCTCCCGCAGGAGACATTCACGGATTTCCTCGAGGGTTCGTGGGGCCATCATGGTGAAAATAGCACCGGATTTCATTGGGTTGTAGGGGAGCGCGGGCGCAGCCACGGAGCGGGCTGGACAAGGCCGCCTTCCGCTCCCTATACTTCCCCCTGTTCCGGAGTATCGCCCGGAGGACACCCGCAGAGATGGCTCAGGCCAAGGGACCCGTGGTCTCGTTGATGTCTGTGGTCGAGGGACCCGATCCATTGGTCATCCTCCCACACGACAATCCGGACCCAGACGCGCTCGCGAGTGCTGCTGCCTTGCAGTACCTGCTGCGGGAGCTCTGCGGCCGCGAATCGATCATCTCGCTGGGCGGCATCATCGGCCGGGCTGAGAACCGGGCGATGGTGAAATACCTGAACATCGGCCTGGTGCCGGTCAAGGACATCGACTTCACCGAGGAGACCAAGGTCGTGCTCGTGGACACGCAACCGGGGCGAGCGAATAATTCGCTGCCGTCGGAGGTGGTGCCGACCGGAGTGATCGATCACCATCCCGCCTACGGCGAGAGCGAGGGCATTGCCTTCGTCGACATGCGGGACAAATACGGAGCGACGTCGACGATCCTCACCGAGTACCTCCGCGATTCGCACGTGACGGTCGAGAGCAAGATCGCGACCGCTCTCTTCTATGGAATCGCTGCGGAAACCCAGGATCTGGGGAGGGAGTCGACCGAGGCAGACTTCGCGGCGACGAACTTCCTCTACCCCTACGCGAACAAGCGACGCCTCGGAAAGATCGAAAATGCGCGGGTGCCGCGGGAATACTTCCGGGCCTTCCGGGATGCGATCGACGAAGCGACGGTCTACGACAAGGCGATCATTTCCGATCTCGGGGACGTCTTGTACCCGGACATGGTGGCGGAGGTCGCCGACTTCCTGTTGCGCCTCGACGACGTGGAGTACGCGCTCGCCATGGGATCCTACAAGAAAGGTCTCTACGTGTCGCTGCGAACGACGGATCGCGACATGAATGCGGGAGAGGTCCTCCAGAAGGTGCTTGGCAGCAAGTCGGCCGGCGGTCACGACATGATCGCGGGCGGGCGGGTGCGGCTCGATGGGAACGGACTCGAGCGCGAAAAGATGGCCGTCAAGGTGAAGGAGCGGTTTCTTTCCCGCC
>JAPOLW010000167.1 GCA_029976905.1 bacterium
CCGCCGAGGAGCCGGAGCGCGACCTGGAGCGGGGTCTTGGGGTTCTGCACCAGAGCCAGGCGCAACGCATACTGGCGGACCCATTCCCGATCGTCGGCGATCAGGCGCAGGAGGTCGCCGTGCAGGCTCCGATTCTTGGCCATCGCCAGGGCTTCCTCGAGGGTCACGCGCGGATTTTTCAAAACGGAGGTCTGCACCAATTTCACCGGATCCCGGGCGAGAATCTGGCGGGCCTCCTTGTTGCCGCGCAGGGCGAGCTTCACCCGCTCGGCGACCGCCATGCGACGGACCCGCAGCGGCAGGGACTCCCGACGGCCGGGCGGGACCGGCTCGGCGACCAGATCCTCGTCGAGCGCGATGGAGTCGCGGCCTTCGAGCACCGCGACGACCTCCGGGGACGTCTCTTCTGCCGCCGGCGGGCCGGGGATCGCTGGCCGCGGCGGCTCGCTCAAGCGCCTTCCGCCTCGCGCCCGGCTTCCCGGGCGACCTTCGCCGCCAGATGTCCCGGCAACTCCTCGTAATGCGAGAACTCGACGTGGAAGGAACCGCGACCGGCGGTCATCGAGTTCAAATCCGGCGCATAGGTCAGCAACTCGGCCATCGGCACGATCGCTCGGATGACCTGGTTGTGGCCGCGGGGCTCGACTCCCTGCACCTTGCCCCGGCGGGCGTTCACATCGCCGATGACGTCCCCCATGGTCTCGTCGGGCACACTCACGTCGAGAGCCATGATGGGCTCGAGGAGAACCGGGCTCGCCTTGTCGAAGGCGGCCCGGAAGCCGGTCGCGGCGGCCACCTTGAAGGCCATCTCCGAAGAATCGACGTCGTGATGCTTTCCGTCGTAGAGCGTGACCCGCACGTCCACGACAGGGTAGCCCGCCAACTGGCCGCGCTGCATCGTCTCGACGACGCCCTTCTCCACCGCGGGGATGAAGTTGCGCGGCACCGCACCGCCGACGATTTTGTCCACGAACTCGAAGCCGCCCCCCCGCGCGAGAGGCTCGATCTCCAACTGGGTCAGCGCGAACTGGCCGTGGCCCCCCGTCTGCTTCTTGAGCTTCCCCTCGGCCCTGGCGCTCGCACGAATGGTCTCCCGGTAGGGGATCTTCGGGGCCGAGAGCGTCACCGCGGCTCCGAACTTCCGCTGCAACCGCTCGACCACCAGATCGACGTGCAATTGGCCCGTGCCCCCCAGGATGATCTCCTTGGACTGCGGATCACGATCGATGTGGATCGCCGGATCCTCCTCCTGAAGTCGCGTGAGGCCGCTCATGACCTTGTCTTCATCGCCCTTGTTCTTGGCTTCGAGCGCAAAGGAGATCGCCGCCTCGAAACTTCGCGGCCTTGCGTAACGGATGTGAATCTTCTCATCGCATAGGGTGTCGCCGGTATGGGCCGACTTGAGCTTGGCCACCGCAACGATGTCACCCGCCACGGCCTCACCGACCTGAACCTGCTTCTTTCCTTCGAGTTTGAAGAGGTGGCCCAATTTCTCCTTGCTCTCGTTCGTGGCGTTGTAGACCGGCGCATCGGCACGCACCTTCCCCGAGACCACCCGGAGAATCGAAAGCTTCCCGGCAAACGGGTCGATGACCGTCCGGATGATTTGCGCCGAGAAGGCTTCGTCGACGCGGGCCGCACGGCGCACCTCGTCGCCGGTCTTCGGGTCGTCCCCGGGAGTCTCTGGAAGATCCGCAGCCGACGGGCAGGCTTCGACGACGAAATCGAGAAGCGGGGCGACCCCGAAGGCATTCTCTCCCGAACCGCAGAGAAGCGGGAGGAGCGTGCCGTTCGCGATTCCGGCCACCAGGCCGGCGCGCAGATCCTCGTCGGCCAACTCACCCTCCTCGAGGTACTTCTCGAGTAGCGCATCGTCGGCCTCTGCCACCGCCTCCACCAATTGCTCCCGTGCGCTGGTGGCGGCGTCGGCAAGTTCGCCCGGGATGGGTGCTTCCTTGGCCTGGCCCTTCTCTCCCTGGCCCAGCCAGGCTTTCCCATGCAGGAGATCGATGACGCCGCGAAAGTCTTCGCCAGCGCCGATGGGAAGTTGCACCAGAACGGGCTTGAGTTCGAGGGCCTCGACCAGGGCCGTACGGGCCTGCTCGAAGTCGGCGCGCTCGCGGTCCATGCCCGTGACGAAAGCGATGCGCGGAACCCCCTCCTCCGCGGCCCAGTTCATGACCTTCTCGTCTTCGCCGCGGGTCTCACCGGTGGAGGAGACGACCAGGATCGCCGTGGTGGCCGCCCCGAGCGAGCTGCTGCCATCGTGCACGAAGGCATTCGAGCCGGGCGCGTCGATCAGGTTCAGGGCCCCGTCCCGCCACGAACACCCGTGGAAGGCCGTGAACATCGAACTCCCGCGGGCCTCCTCCTCGGGCTCGGTATCGAAATGGGAGGAGCCTTCCTCGCTACGACCACGACGGCTCGTCTTTCCAGCCACCCAGAGGATGGCCTCTCCGAGGGTGGTCTTCCCGACACCACCATGTCCGATGAACATCAGGTTCCGGATACGCGTTGGGTCAAGGTCGGCCATGTGCGGTTCCCTCCCGATTGCGTTCGAAGATCAGTCGCAAGCCTTCGAGTGTGAGAAATTCGTCTGCCTCGTCGATGGTTTCGGATTCCGCGGCGATCGACTCGCCAAAACCGCCGGTCGCCAATACCTTGACCGTCTCACCGAGCTCCTTCTGGATCCTGCGGACCAGTCCGTCCACCATCGCGACGTATCCGAAGAAGACTCCGGATTGGATCGAGTGGACGGTGTTGCGGCCGATCACCCGGGGCGGTCGAGCGAACTCGACTGCCTGAAGTCGGGCCGTCCGCGAAAAAAGTGCTTCGAGGGAAATGCCGACTCCGGGTGCGATCACGCCACCCAGATACTCCCCGCGCCGGGAGACCACGTCGAAGGTCGTCGCCGTCCCGAAGTCGACCACCACCGAAGCATCCTGGAGCCTTTCGTACGCCGCGACCGCGTTGGCGATGCGATCCGCGCCGACCTCCCGCGGATTGTCGGAGAGGATGGGCATCCCCGTCCGGGTACCCGGCCCGACGACGACCGGCTCGCGACCGAAGGTCTCGCGGCACATCCCCTCGATGACCGCCTGCAACGGTGGCACGACGTTGGAGACGACGATGCCGCGGATCTGGCCCGCCTCCACGCCCGCCATGCGGGTCAAATTCCACAGCACCACACCGTATTCGTCCGCCGTGCGGGAGTGCTCGGTGAGGATCCGCCAACGACGCCTCAGCGTTTCTCCTTCGAACAGCCCCAGGACGGTGTTCGTATTCCCGACGTCGATCGCGAGCAGCATGCGAGCGGACCGAGATTAGGGCAGTCGGCGGCGCTGGCGCAAGAGGCCCCGCGACGCCATCCGACGGCCTGTCCTGAGCGGCGCGTCTCTCCTGGGCGGCCGCACGGTGGCCCCCGTCTCTTCAACCACGATAGTTTCCATGCAGACTCACCTCCCCGGCCGTGACGGCCACCACTCCGTCCGGGGTCTCGACCAGCAGGGCGCCGGCATCGTCCACGCCCCGGGCCGTCCCCCGCGGACCACGGCGCCCCTCGACCCGGACGTGACGCCCCGGGAGGCAGTGATACGCCTCGTAGACGTCCCGTAGCGCCCGAAAACCGCCCTGGACGAAACGATCGTAGTGGCGCTCGAGTTCGTCGAGCAGCGTAGCCGCAAACCGGGCTCGATCGACCCGCCGTCGGGTCGCAATCCGGAGGCTCGAGGCCTTACGGCGCAACTCGGTCGGAAAGTCCCGTGACGTGGCGTTCAGGTTCACTCCGATGCCGAGAATGACGTGGCGCACCCGGTCCGCCTCGGCGTCCATTTCCGTGAGGATCCCGGCCACCTTGCGTTCGCCGAGCAGAACGTCGTTGGGCCACTTGATCCCGGAGCGCAGCCCGGTCGTCGCCAGAATCGCCTCCGCCACGGCGACGGCCGCCACCAGGGAGAGCGGCGTCACCGCCATGGGGCCAACGGCCGGTCGCAGGATGACCGAGAGATAGAGATTCAGATTGGACGGAGAGGCCCAGGTGCGGCCGAGTCGCCCGCGACCGGCGCTCTGGGCCTCCGCAACCACCGCAGTCCCCTCCATCGCCCCGTCCCGCGCGAGCTCGGCTGCCAACAGGTTGGTCGAATCGACGGTGGCACGATGGACGATCTCCGCTCCGAATCGACGAGCGCGGAGATGGGGCGCGATCTCGGAGGGCAGGAGCCGGTCCGGGCCACCGAGAAGGCGATACCCGCGGCCGGCGACCGCCTCGATCGCATAGCCTTGCAGGCGCAACGCCTCGATTTTCTTCCAGACGGCCGTGCGGGAGACACCGGTTCGGCGCGCAATCTCCACCCCCGAGCACCACTCGCCCCCCTTCAACGCCTCGAGGAGAGCGGTCTCGATCACTTCCGGCGCCCTCCGGCGCGCTTGCGGACGTCGAGCGAAAGATCGACGGCCGGCGCCGAGTGCGTCAGGGCGCCTACCGAAATCAAGGCGGCTCCGCGCTCGGCGTATTTGCGCACATTGTCGAGGCGGATTCCGCCAGACACCTCGAGCAGAACCCGACCGGACACCCGTGCATGCACCCGCCCCACCGCAGCCGGCGTCATATTGTCGAGCAGGACCACGTCTGCGCCCGCCTCGACGGCCTCATCGACCTGCTCGAGGCTTTCGCACTCGACCTCGATCCGCAGCGGGTGCGGCGCCTCGCGGCGCGCCCGGCGCACGGCGTCGCCCAGGGATCCGCAAGCGGCGATGTGATTGTCCTTGATGAGAACCCCGTCGTCGAGTCCGAACCGGTGGTTGCGACCACCACCGACGCGCACGGCGTACTTCTGCAGCAGACGCAGGCCAGGAATCGTTTTGCGCGTGTCCACGATCACGGCATTCGTCCCCGCGACGGCTTCGACGAAGCGGCGCGTGACGGTCGCCGTGCCGCAGATCTGCTGGAGAAAGTTGAGCATCACCCGTTCGCCAGCAAGCACCACGTCCAGTGGCCCGTCGACACGGGCGAGCGTGCGCCCGGCTTCGACGCCCACCCCCTCGCGCACCTTTGTTGCGACCTTCACGACACCTGCGCCGGCCAGAGAATCGTAGACGCACGCGACCAGGGGCAGCCCGGCCACGACGCAGGCTTCCCGCGCCACCAGGCTGGCCGTGCCGACCAGATCCCGCGAGAGCGTCACCGCGCTGGTCATGTCGCCGCGACCGACGTCCTCACGCAGCGCCTCGGCCACGACTCGCTCGGTCGCGGCGTTGCGGAACGGGTCGACCCCCACCTGCCTCGAAGTCTTCACGATTCCCATCCCGCCAGACGCTCGAGGCCACGCGCCAGCAACGCTCGCCGGGACTCGAGTTCCTCCGCCTTCTCGCGCTCCTTGGCCACGATGTCCTCCGGGGCGCGCGCCAGGAAGGAATCGTTCCCGAGCTTCTTGCGCACGCCGCCCAGCTCCTTGTCGACGCGTTCGACCTCTTTTCGCAGGCGCTCTCGCTCCGCGGCGACGTCGACCAGTCCCTCGATGGGAACATGGATCTCGACGCCCCCGGCGACGGCGACCGCCGTGCCACGCGGTCTTTCCTCCCCCTCGATGCGGGAGATCCCGCCCACGCGAGCCAGCGAGCGAATCGAATCCGCAAAGGCCGAGACGCCAGTCCAGGCGCCCTCCTCCACCTCGGCGACGTGGATCTCGATTTCCTGCTTGGGCTTGACCCCGAGCTCCGAGCGGATCGTGCGCAACGACCGCACGACCGCAATCAATTGTTCGACTCCGGCCTCGGCCTCCGGGTCGCGCGCGAAGTCGGCCGCACGCGGAAACGCCGCCAGAACCAGGCTCTCGGGTGTCGGCCCGGAGCGCGGCAACGCCTGCCACAGCTCCTCGGTCAGAAACGGCATGAGTGGATGCAGGAGACGCAGGGCCGCATCGAGAACGTCGACCAGGGTCTGCTGCGCCGCGCGGCGGGCGTCCTCGTCCTCCCCCTGGAGCGACCGCTTCGACAGCTCGACGTACCAGTCACAGAACTCGTTCCAGAGAAAGCGGTAGACGGTCGTCGCTGCATCGTTGAAGCGATAGCCGTCGAGCGCGCCGCGATACTCTTCGACGGCCCGCGACAAGCGGGTCCGGATCCATCGTTCGGCGGGACCACCGGCGAGGCGCGGCGCGCCAGGGTCGAAATCGTCGAGATGCATCTGGACAAAGCGGGCGGCATTCCAGACCTTGTTGGCGAACGCGCGATTCCCATCGATCCGGTCCAGGGACAGTCGGATGTCACGGCCCATGGCCGATTGCGCGACCAGCGTGAAGCGGAGAGCGTCGGTCCCGTAGGTCGCCAGCAACTCCAGGGGATCCCGGACGTTGCCCTTGCTCTTGCTCATCTTGGCGCCGTATTCGTCGCGCACGAGGCCGTGCACGTAGACGTCGCGGAAGGGCACGTCTCCCGTGAATTTCAGGCCGAACATCATCATCCGGGCGACCCAGAAGAAAATGATGTCGAAGCCGGTCACCAGGACCGACGTCGGGTAGTACGTTGCCAACTCGTCGGTGCGCTCGGGCCACCCAAGCGTCGAGAAGGGCCACAACCCGCTGGAGAACCAGGTATCCAGCACATCCTCGTCCTGGCGGAGGTTTCCCCCGCAGGTCGGGCATCCGGCGGGATCCTCCCGCGCGACGACGACGGCATCCTCGCCGCACGCATCGCAGTACCACGCCGGAATGCGGTGCCCCCACCACAACTGCCGGGACACGCACCAGTCGCGGATGTTCTCCAGCCACGAGAAGTAGGTTCGAGCCCAGTGCTCCGGGTAGAAGCGGGTGCGTCCTTCCCGGACCGCGGCGATGGCGGGTTCGGCCAGGGGCTGCGTCCGCACGAACCATTGCTTCGAGAGCAGCGGTTCGACCACTTCGTGGCAGCGGTAGCACACCGAAGCCGACAGGGCGTACACCTCCTCATGATCGAGGATCCCCGCGCGCTCGAGGTCCCCCAGGAGGCGCTCGCGACAGTCGTTGCGATCGAGGTCGGCGTACGCGCCAGCCTCGGGGGTCATGCATCCACGTTCGTCGATCACCGAAATCTGTTCGAGTCCGTGTCGCTCCCCGATCTCAAAGTCGTTGAAGTCGTGCGCGGGCGTGATCTTCACGGCGCCGGACCCGAACTCCCGATCGACGTAGTCGTCGGCGATGACGGGAATCTCCCGTTCCATGACGGGCAGCCGAACCATCTTCCCCACGAAGGCGGCGTACCGCTCGTCATCGGGATGCACCGCCACCGCGGTATCGCCCAGCATGGTTTCGGGACGGGTGGTCGCGACGACCAGCTGACCACTGCCGTCCGCCAGAGGGTAGCGCAGATGCCACAGACGCCCCTCGGCTTCGCTGTGCTCCACCTCGATGTCCGAGAGGGCGGTCCCGCACCGGCAGCACCAATTGATCAGACGACGCCCGCGGTAGAGTAGGCCCTCCTCGTAGAGCCGGACGAAGACTTCGCGCACGGCCCGGGAGAGCCCCTCGTCCATCGTGAAGCGTTCCCGACTCCAGTCGAGCGACGCCCCCATTCGTCGGAGCTGCTGGGTGATCGTGCCACCGGACTCCGCTTTCCACTGCCATACCCGATCAATAAATGCGTCTCGGCCAAGA
>JAPOLW010000168.1 GCA_029976905.1 bacterium
CGTGGCATAGGTGGAGAACTTGAAACCCTTCTCGAAGTCGTACTTGTCGGCCGCGCGCATCAGGCCGATGTTCCCCTCCTGGATGAGGTCGAGGAAGCCCAGGCCGCGATTGGTGTAGCGCTTGGCGATCGACACCACGAGGCGGAGGTTGGCCTCGATGAGGGCCCGCTTCCCCTCGGACGCTCGCCATTCACCCCGGCGGAGGCGGTCCGCGGCTTCCCGCAGCGACTCCGTCGTCATGCCGACTTCCCGCTCGACGACAGCGGTGTTCTGTTTGGCTTCGCGCAACTCCAGGGCGAGTTCGAGAACGTCGTCGGCCGACATGCGCAGCGATCGGCTGGCGGACGTCGCGCTCGCGCGGTCGGTGGTCTTGACCTTGCGCATCACCTTGAGGACTTCGGTCTCGTCCTTGCCGCTGCGCCGGCGGGCGTCGCGTGTCAATTCCCGGGGCCGGTCGACGAGAGCGGCGGCCTCCTTGAGTTTCTCGGCGATGTCCTCGAGGTGCTTGCGGGTCAGAGGCATCGCAGCAAGCGCTTCCTTGATCTTCTGGCTCAGGGCGGACTGCTTGTTCGCCAGCTTTGCCTGCTCGTTGCTGCTCTTGCGTCCACGCGCCGCCTGCTCGAGGCGCGCCCGTTCGGCGTTGAGCTTCTTGAGGCCGGGAAGGTGCTGCAGGAATGCGTCGATACGCTGTTGATCCCGGTCGTCGGGCTCGTCGCTATTCTCGTCGGAGTCCTTGTTCTCCTCTTCCTCGCCGAAGGCCTCCATCCCCGTGAGGTCGCCGTCCTTCAGCTTCTGCGCGAGCATGACCACATACTGCAAAGCCAGTGGGATCGAGAAGATGGCTTCCTTGATCTCGTTCTCGCCGCTCTCGATCTGTTTGGCGATGGTGACTTCTTCCTCGCGCGAGAGGAGCGGTACACCCCCCATCTCCTGGAGATACATGCGCACGGGGTCGGAGGTATCGCTCGTGGTCGTGCTGCTGGAGGAAGCAGAACTCTTTCTCGTGCTGGCCTTGGAGGCTTGCCCCGGGGACTCGGCTTCCTCGCCGGACCAGTCGCTCGATTCGTCCTTGTCGTCGGAGTCGAAATCGACCCCCTCGGCATCCGAGTTGTCGACGACCTCGATGTCCATTTCCCCGAGCATCGACATGACACCGTCGATCTCTTCGGGGGAGGCGAGCTTCTTGGGGAGGCCCTGGCTGATCTCGTCCGCAGTGAGGAACCCGCGTTCCTTGCCGAGGTCGATGAGCTTTTTGAGCTTGGGATCGTCCTGCCGATCGACCGCGACGAGTGCGACGGCGCCCGTCGAGCCCTTCTTCGCAGAAGCGGCCGATGCTTTTGGGGCGGCGGTCGACTTGCGCTGGGCGGCGCCCTTCTTGGCGGCGCTGCTCGTCGACCGGGCGCTCCTGGCGGCGGTCTTGCGCGCGACCTTCTTTTTGCCGGAGACCGATCGGGCCGACGTGGCCTTCACGCTCTTCTTGGCGGGCGCCTTGGCTCCCGTCTTCTTCTTCGCCGCTCGGGCGGGGGTCTTGCTGCGACTCTTCTGCACGCTGGGCAAAACCTTCAGGACACGCTCGCGGTCCGCATTCCCACTTCCTCCGTAGGCGTCGTGCGCCCCGAATGGGGATGAGCTAATGGCCGGGCACTGGGGAGTCAAGGGAGAATCCATGTTCTTCCCCGCTTCTTCGGCCGGCAGAAGCCCGTTCTTGAGTCGGCTCAGGGGGTCGGACCGAGTCCCTGGGCCTCGAGATCGCTCCTGGGTCCAACGACGATCTGCACCAGAGCGTCTGGTTGGAGATAGCGGCGCGCTGCCGCCGCGACGTCATCGGCCGACACCGCCCGGATGCGTTGGCCGTAGGTTTCGATGTAGTCGTCGCCCAGTCCGAAGTACTCGATTTGCGCCAGCAGGCTGGTCAGTTTGGCCGTCGAATCGAGGCTGAGCGGAAAGTTTCCGGTGAGATAGTCCTGTGCGGCGGAGAGTTCCTCCGAGGAGACACCCGCCTCGTGGATCCTGGCGATTTCGGCGCGAACCAGCTCGATCGCAGCCCCGGCGCTCTCGACCTTGGTCTGCAGGACGACCTGGAAGGCGCCCGGCAGCCGATTCGAGCCGAAACGACTGTAGACCGAGTAGGCGAGGCCGTTTTCGTCGCGCACCTTGTCCACCAGTCGGGAGGTGAAGCCGCCCCCTCCCAGAATGTGGTTCATGACGCGGATGGCAAAAAAATCGGGGTTGGTGCGCGCGACCCCGATCTGCCCGATCACGACGTTCGCCTGGGTGATGGGCTTGTCGACGATCTCGCGGCGCGCTGGAGGCTTCTTCGCCGCGGTGGGCTCGTTGGGGGATGGACCGCGCTTCCATGAGCCGAGCTTCTTCTGTGCGAGCTGCTGCATTCGCTTTGTTGGTACGTCACCCACGATCGCGCAGATCGTCCTCTGCGGGACGATCCAGTTGGAGTGATACCCCTGGATTTCGCTCCGCGTGATCGCTCGCACCGATTCCGGTGTCCCCTGACTCGGATGGCCGTAGGGGGCGTCGCCGAAGAGCGCGGCCCGGAAGCTCCGGCCGGCGACGTAGCCCGGTTGTTCCTCGGAGGCCTGGAGAGACCCCAGGGTTTCGGTCCGCAGGCGCTCGACGGCATCCTCGGGGAAGGTCGGTTCCTGGAGGCTGCGCGACACCAGGTCGAGCCCCGTTTCGAAATCGCGCGAGAGCACCCCGGCACTGACCGAAACCCAGTCGGTTGCGGCGCCCGAGCCGAACGACCCCCCCAGCGAGTCGATGATGCCGGCAATGTCCTGGCCCGACCGGCCCTTGGTGCCTTCCTCGAGGAGCGCGGCGGTGAGGGACGCCAGGCCGGGTCGGTCGCGGGGATCGACCCGGGCGCCGCCGTCGACCAGGCACTCGATCGTCACGATGGGGACGGCGGGCTGCTCGGACAAGACGAGCCGGAGGCCATTGTCGAGTCTGTGACGCTCGACCGCGGGGCCGGACGCCTGCGCCGGAGCAGGGTCGCCGGCAAGCCAGGTCAGGATGGCGATTGTGAGCAGGGTCTTCATCCCTCACCTCCCTCGACCGCCGTGGCCTCGTTCGTCTCGGGAAGGAGGATCCCGCTGGTGCGGTTGCGCTCGCCGAGCCAGGTGGCGGCCACTCTCTGGACGTCGGCCGCCGTCACCGCCCGGATGCCGGGCAGATAGGCATCCGCCTTGCGCCAGCCTCCGGCCAGTTCGTAGGTGCCCAGGATCAGGGCCCGGTAGAACATCGAATCCTGGGAGAAGACGAACGACGACTCGATCTGGGCCTTCGCGCGCGCGAGCTCCTCTTCGCCCGGAGGTGTGGTGCGCAGGGCTTCGACCTGGGCCAGGAGGGCCTGTTCGAGTGCCTGCGGCTCTACGCCCGGCTGTGCCTGCGCGGTGAGCATGAAGGTCTTGTCGTCGACCGCCGTGCGCGAGTAGCTGGCCCCGGCATCGAGTGCGACCCGGTCTTTCTCGACCAGATCGCGATAGAGGCGGGAGCTCTTGCCGGCGCTGAGAAGGACTTCGAGCACCTCGAGCGCGGAGCTGTCGGGATGGTCGAGATTGGGAACGCGGTAGGCGATCGCGATGAAGGGGAGCTGGGCGGGACGGCGAACCGTGACCCGCGCCGGTCCGCGCGGCGCCTGCTCCCGGGCCCGGACTTGCGGTGGCTCGGGGCCGCGCGCAATCGGCCCAAAGAACGCTTCGATGCGCTCGGCCAGTCGTTCGGCATCGAAATCACCAACGGCGACCAGGAAGGCGTTGTTGGGCTGGTAGAACTGATCGTACTGTCGCTGTAGATCGGACAATCGCCAGCCCTCGATGTCGGAGCCCCAGCCGATGACGGGTTGGCGGTAGGGGTGCTCGAGAAACGTCAAGGCCGAGAGGGTTTCGAAGAGGTAGGCGATGGGCTGGTCGTCGACGCGCATGCGGCGCTCTTCCATCACTACCTGACGTTCGGGCTCGAAGAGTTCCTCGTCGAGGATGAGGTTGCGCATCCGGTCGGCCTCGAGTTCGAGTTCGACGTCGATCCGGTCCGCGGCGATCTTGGCGAAATAGGTCGTTCCGTCGTCGGAGGTGAAGGCGTTCTCGTCGCCGCCGTTGAGCGAGATGATGCGCGAGTACTCCCCGGGGCCATTCTTCTTCGTGCCCTTGAACATCATGTGCTCGAGCATGTGCGAAAGGCCGGTCGTTCCCGGCAGTTCATTGCGGGCCCCGACGCGGTACCAGACCTGTACGACGGCAACGGGGGCTTTGTGATCCTCCAGCAGGATCATCTGGAAACCATTGTCCAGGGTGCGCTCCACGACCTGCTCGGCGTAGGGAATCGCGGCCGTCGCGGCCGATTGGAGAAGTCCCGGCGCAAGGGCGGTGAAGAAGAGAACGACGAGGGGGCGGATGGTCTTCATCGTGCGTTCCTCCGGACGCGCAGGGCATCGGCGATCTCGGCGACGATCGCGCGAGCGGCCTCGACGGGGTCGGCGGCGTCCCGGATGGGGGAGCCCACCACCAGGTAGTCGGATCCGGCGCGAATGGCGTCTGCCGGTGTGGTGACGCGCTTCTGATCCTGATGGGCGCTGTGGGCGGGGCGGATTCCTGGGGTGAGGATGGTGAAGCGGGGCCCACACGCGCGCCGGATCGCCTCGACTTCCAGCGGCGAGGCGACGACGCCGTCCATGCCGGCTTCCTTTGCCAGCGCGGCCAGTCGCACGACCTGGGTCTTCACCGACGAGCGCACGCCGACCCGCTCGAGGTCCTCGCGGCCCAGGGACGTGAGGACGGTCACGGCGAGGATCGTCGGGCGCCGGAGGCCCTCGCGCCGGCACGTCTGCCGGACCTGCCTGGCGGTCGTGCGCATCATTTCCACGGATCCAGACGCGTGCACATTCAGGATCTTCACTCCCAACCGCGCGGCTTCAACCGAAGCGTTCGCAACGGTGCGGGGAATGTCGTGGAATTTGAGGTCGAGGAAGACCTCCTGCTCGCGCTTGCGTAGATGCCGGACGATGTCGGGGCCGGCGTGCACGAAGAGCTGCTTTCCAACCTTGAACATCCCGACCTCGCCGCGAAGCGCGTCGATGTACTGCCGGGCCTCGGCGGTGGTCGGAACGTCCAGCGGGAAGACGAGGCGTTCCCGCGCACGCTCGAGCGGATCGCGTCGGGCCGCCCGGGCCCGGCTCAACGGAGCTTCTCCGCGAGGCGGGCGGCGGCCTCCTCCAGCGGCAACTCCTCCATCGCGCCGTCGCGGCGGTGCTTGAGTTCCACGATGCCGCGCTCCAGGCCCTTCTTGCCGACGGTGACGCGCAACGGGATGCCGATCAGATCGGCGTCCTTGAATTTGACGCCCGCACGCTCGTCGCGGTCGTCGAGCAGCGGCTCGTGGCCGCCATCGCGAAGTGCGCCCTCGAGTTTCTCGGCCGTTTCCACCACCGCCGCATCGGACATCGAGACGGGTACGATCTCGACCGGATACGGAGACAGCGGCTGTGGCCAGATGATGCCGGATTCGTCGTGGCTCTGCTCGATCGCCGCTGCCATGGTGCGCGAGATGCCGATCCCGTAGCAGCCCATTTCGACGGGTTGGCTTTGCCCCTCCGCGTTCAGGAAGGTCGCACCGAGGGCTCTGCTGTACTTGGTGCCGAGATAGAAGACCTGACCGACTTCGATGCCCCGGTGGATCTCGTAGGCGCCCTCCTTGCAGCGGGGACAGCCGTCCCCGGCGGTGGCCTCGCGCAGATCGGCGAAAGTCACGCCGGAGCCAAAGTCGCGGCCGTGCTCGACGCCCACGAGATGCTCGTCGTCCCGGTTCGCCCCCGCGACGGCGCCCCGGATACCGGCGAGCGAGTGGTCGGCGACGATGGGGGCGTCGAGCCCAACGGGGCCCGCAAAGCCGACCCCTGCGTTGGTCACCTTCCGGACGGTGGCGGGATCGGCGAGGCGCACCCACTCCGCACCCAGTGCCGCCCGCAACTTGGCCTCGGAGAGGCTCTGGTCGCCGCGCACCAACGCCCCGACGGTCGCGCCGTCGTCTTTTTCGAAGATCAGCGTCTTGATGAAGCGGTCTGCGGGAATGTCCAGGTACGAGGATACGTCCTCGACCGATCGGCAATCCGGGGTCGAGACGCGTTCGAGCGCGGCGCTGGTTCCCGTGTCCGCCGCTGGCTCGCCGAGGGCTGCGAGTTCGACGTTGGCCGCGTAGGAGCATTGATTGCACGCCGCGATCGCGTCCTCGCCCGACTCGGCGAGGACCTGAAATTCGTGGCTGAGGGAGCCCCCGATGGCGCCGGTGTCGGCTTCGACCGCTCGGAATTCGAGCCCACAACGCTGGAAGATGCGCTCGTAGGCCTCGAACATGTGGCGGTACTCGCGCTCGCAATCCGCCTTGTCGGTGTGGAACGAGTACGCGTCCTTCATGATGAATTCGCGGCCGCGCATCAGGCCGAAGCGGGGTCGGATCTCGTCGCGGAACTTCGTCTGGATCTGGTAGAGGTTGAGGGGAAGGTCACGGTAGGAGCGCACCGCACTGCGCACGATGTCGGTGATGACCTCTTCGTGCGTCGGGCCGATACAGAAGTCGCGCTCGTGGCGGTCCTTGAGCCGCAGAAGCTCCTTGCCGTAGACGTCCCAGCGACGGCTCTCCTGCCAGAGTTCGGCGGGACAAACGGCCGGCATCAGCAGTTCCTGCGCGCCCGCCCGATCCATCTCGTCGCGAACGATGCTCTCGATGTTGCGCAGGACGCGAAGGCCGAGCGGAAGATAGTCGTAGATTCCGCGCGCGATCTGGCGGATCATCCCGGCGCGGACGAGGAGTTTGTGGCTCACGACCTCCGCGTCGGTGGGGTCGTCTTTTAGCGTCGGGGCGAAAAGCGAGGAGAACCGCACATGCGCTTGCCTACCTCTCGGGCGCCCAGCAATCCAGCGCAAGAGGTTCCCGGAAGGCACCGGCACGGGGCATGGCGGCCGCCGCGTCCTCAGCCGCGCCGTTGGGCCGCGCTCGCGGATCGAGGGGCACCGTCGCTTCGCTCCGGCGGGCGTCGGACGGATCGGGGGCCGAGCCTGGAGGGAACGCGGAAACGGAATTCCGAGCCATGGCCGGGACGGCTTTGGGCTTCGATCGATCCACCCATGTCCTCGACCAGGCGTCGGGTGATCGCCAGACCCAGGCCACTGCCGCTGCGCCGGCGATCGACGACGGGCTCGAGTTGCACCCAGGGTTCGAAGGCGCCCGGGATGCGCGCCGGGTCCATGCCGATGCCGGTGTCCCGCACGGAGAAGTCGAGATGGCCAGCGGCGAGGGCCACTTCCACGCAGACGCTGCCTCGATCCGTGAACTTGATCGCATTGCCGATCAGATTCACCAGCACCTGGCGCAGTCGCGCTGGGTCTCCCGTCACGGTGGAGGGTGTTCCCGGACGGATGCGGCTTTCGAGGACCAGGTCTTTGCCTGTGGTGTCGGGTCGGAAGAGAGCGACGATTTCCTCCAGCCAGGGCTGGAGCCGGAAGGGACGCGGTCGCAACTGGAGTTGGCCGGCCTCGATGCGCGTGAGGT
>JAPOLW010000169.1 GCA_029976905.1 bacterium
AAGGACGGAGCGTCGGCCGCGCAATGGACTCAGGCTGCGGAGGGTGGTTCGTCCGAACCGCCCCGGGTGCCGGGTGCTCCGCAGTGTGCGCGCAGAACCTCGGCGAGGTGGCGACAGACGTCGGTCACGGTCAGGATCCCCGCAAGGTGACCGCCGCGATGCACGACGGCCGAGCCGATATGGCGCTCCGCCATGACCGTCAAGACCTCGTCGAGGGGGGTGTCGTCCGGGATGCAGTACAACTTGCCGTGACAGGCGTCCCGGACCTTGACCTGCTCGCGCTCGACGCCGGGGCGCAACACGAGTCGAAGGTCCCGTTCGGAGATCAGCCCCTCGAGTTGCCCGCCGCTGGTGACCGGGAGGTGGCGGATCTCGTGCTCGAGCATCGCCTCCCACGCCTCCTCGGCCGGGGCATCGATGTCGATCGAGTACGGGAAAGGCGTCATCGCCACCCGGACCGTGGGCATTCGTTTGAGATGCGTGAGTGACATGGTCGCTACCCCGGATCCCAGAGGTGGCATGACCGGCCCGTGGGCGCAACGCGACCCGCCCGGCGTCTGCGGAGACGGCTCCCCGGCCGCCGGGGACCGGGGCGGTCGACGTCCACGAGTTTGCGGTCCCCAGGCCCGCTCCGGCGGGAGGTGCGGAGCGCGTGGGTCCAAGGGGGTGCGGCTGGTGCGGAGCGCCGTCTTCGAGGGGGTGGCCCCGGTGTGTCAGCCGAACGGGAACTCGCGCAGGAGTGTGTCGCGAAAATCTGGATGGGCAATCGCGACCAGCGCTTCGGCGCGCTGCCGGACCGTGCGACCGAGGAGTTCTGCCGCGCCGAATTCGGTGATCACGACGTCGACCTGATGGCGCGGCGTCGTCACGAGCATCTGCGGGCCGAGCGCTGCGGTGATGCGCGAAACGATCTGGCCCTGGTGTTCGGCGGTCGAGGGAAGACAGACCAGGGAGCGATCCGAGAGGGAATGACCGGTGCCTTCGATGAAATCCTCGTGCCCGCCGATCCCGGAGAACTGCTGGCCGCCGCGGGTATCGGCGGCGACCTGGCCCGCGAGATCGACGGCGAGCGCGCCGTTGATCGAAATCATGGAACGGTTGCGTCCGATCGAGCCGGGATCGTTTACGCGATCGACCGGGAGGAACCGGACGTCCTCGCGGCCGTCGAGCCAGGCGTAGAGTTCAGCGGTTCCCGCCGCGAACGTACAGATCGAGACGCCGTCGTGGATCCCCTTGCGATTGGAGACCTTTCCCGCCTCGTGGAGCTTCATGAGGCCGGTGGTGAACATCTCGGAGTGCACGCCGTAGTCGCCACCGTTCCCCTCGGCGAGCTTGCCGACCACGAGACTCGGAACTCCGCCGATGCCGGTCTGCAGCGTACAGCCGTCGTGGACGAAGCGCGCCACATGCTCGGCGATGGCCGCGTCGGTCTCGCTTGCGGGTGGTTCGGGCAGGAGGAAGGGATCGCGGTCGGTCTCGACGAGGACATCGATGTCCTCGAGGTGGAGTGAGTGCGGGTACTCGGGCGGGAGACCCAGCGTGCGTGGGAAGCGCGGGCTCACCTCGACGATCAGCAGCCGGTCGGGGTCACGTCCGCAGCGCTGGAGTTCCTCTACGGTCGCGCCCGCATGAAGGGAGAGGCTCACCCGTCCGTGCGCGTCGGGCATCGCAGCCGCCGTCGCCATGACCCGCGGTCGGAGGCCCTCCAGAATGACGCCGAAGCGGCGGAAATCACCGGGGACGAATTCGACGTCGGCGCCGCTGGCGAGCAGGAAGCGCTCGGCCGGACCGTAGAAGCCGGACAGCAGGCGGACACCCGGCCGCGTGAAGAGTTCGAAGAGGTCGGTGAGGAGCGCGGTCGAGACCAGCAGCTCCTCGAAGCGATCCTCGCGGCCGAGGGCGTGCAGGAAGGCCGCCGGTTGCCCGGGTCCGAGGGGGACGGCGAGCGAGTCGCGCGCGCGGACGAGGTCGGCCGCCTGTTCGGCGGTATAGGGAAGGGGGGCGCTCAAGGCGTGTGACCTCCGGGCTGGGGCGCCGACCGAGGCAGTCTCGAACCACGGCGTGCGGACCGGGCCGGCTCGTGTCGTCGGCGCAACGGGCGGGTCCAGCGCGTCCCGGCCTCCATCGGATTCCCATCTTCGGGAAAAGCCGGGGCGCCCCGCAAGGGCGGGTCGCCGCCATTCCCGGGTACGGACTTTGCTTTCTCCAGCGATGGATCAGCAGCATCCGGGTTCCCCGGGAGGGGCCCGTGATGGGGGAGATGAGATCGATGGCGAAAAAAGAGGTTCGGAGCGGCGCGGCGCGTCTGATGGCGGTCCTCGGCGCGGCAATGCTGCTTTTCTCCGGAGTCGGGGAGACGTGCGCAAGCGAGATCGAAGGGGAGGACGCAGGCCAGCGGCTGTATCTGACGTACTGCGCGGCGTGTCACGGAACCAGCGGCAAGGGGGACGGGACGCTCGCGGCGCTGCTGGAGCTGAAGCCCACCGACCTTACCGGATTCTCGACGGCCCATGGAGGGATCTTCCCCTTTCGCAGTGTCTTGCGTGCCATCGACGGTCGGATGACCGTACGCGCGCACGGCGATGCGGCCATGCCCGTCTGGGGCAAGGTCTTTGCGCCGCAACCCGGAGCCAACATGCGACAGCAACTCGAAGCCTACGGGCGGCTCTTCCTGATTACGTTCTACGTCGAGTCCCTCCAGCAGGCGGGCGACTGAGGCCTCCTGCCTCCAGCAGATCTTCCTCCACCCCGTCCGGGGAAGGGCGGTGGCGGGCGCCTGACGAGGAGCGGTGGCCATGGTGTCGTCTCTCGCCTCGGGCGGTGTGCCCCGGTGTTCCCGGGCCGCAAAACCGCGGGGCTTCGCTCCGGGATCCTAATCGGTTTCGGGCGCGTGAACGGTGAGGACCGGACACGGGGCCGTGGGTAGGGTTCGCTCGGCGACGCTTCCGAGGAGCACCCGCGACAATCCCGAGCGTCCGTGGGTCCCCATCGCGATGATGTCTGCGTCGTGTACGGCGGCCCTGCGGTCGATTTCGTCGGCCGGTTCGCCGCGGCACTCCTCGACCTCGACCTCGAAGCCGGCCGCGCGCAGCGGCTTCGCCGCCTCCTCGAGGTGTCGCCGCGCATTCTCGGCCGCGCCGCGCTCGAGGGATTCCATCGGGAAGGTCGCCCAGGGGGAGAAGATCACCGGCACGCGCCACACGTGCAGCAGAATGATCTTCATCTCGCTCGAAACGGGACCCAGCAGATGCAGTGCCGCGTCGACGGCGAGTGCGGCGTCCTCGGAGAAGTCGGTCGGCACCAGGAGCTTGCGGATCGGGCGTTCGCGCCCCTGCGGAGCACCGGGTACGGCGAGGACCGGGCACGGAGCCTGACGGATGACGCGGGCGGCGACGCTGCCGAGAAACGCCCGCTCCAGGCCCGTGAGTCCGCGCGTTCCCAGCACCACCAGGTCGGCGCCGAGTTTTCCCGCGGCATCGACGAGGACCGATGCCGGCGGGCCGATCTCGAGATGGGCCTCGGTCTTCGTTCCTCCGTGGCGGCAGGTGGCCGCCTCCTCTTCGAGTCGTGTGCGCGCGTATTCCTGCTGCTGCTCGTAGATCTCCGGGGGCACGACGACGAACTCGGGTGCGGCAGCCGCTGCGGGAACCGGTGGCTCGAGGGCATGGAAGAGGATCAGCCGGGCGTCATGGGCGCGTGCGATCTGCCGCGCCCAGTCGATGGCCCGGTTGGCATGCTCGGAGAAGTCCGTGGCCACCAGAAGCGTTTCGATCTTTCGCACGTTGGACATGGTCGGGAACCTTCCTCGTCTCGGGGCAAGGCACTCAAAGGGTGGCGTCGACACCCAGCTGGGACGCGATCGCGTGCAGCTTTTCGTGCAGGGACTCATTGTTCAGCGACTGGATGTCGCTCGCGGCGGCGACCATTTCGCTGAGCGCTTCGAGCCACTCGCGCGCCTCTCCCTGGAGATCGGTGCGCGCACGCAACTCGGCGATCTGGGCACCGGCGACTTCGAGCCGCTCGGCGGCCGTTTCGAGCTGTTTGGCGAGTGACATGGCAGTCGTCCTTCCTTGGCGAGCGTGTCCCTTCCCTGGACAGCAACGTCCATGCCACGGGCAGGTGCGCCGGGACGCCGCCCGGATCCGTCGGCCTTTCCCGATTCTGGGACGGCCGACCGCCTGAATTCCCAGATCTGGGGATGGCGTCGGCCCTCCCCGGGAAGGGCACCTTGACCGGCCGCCGTGCGGTCGGGGAGCCTACTCGGGCAGGGTGATACGGAAGATCGCGCCCCCGCCGGGGTGGTTTTCTCCTGCGAGCGACCCGCCGTGGGCTTCGACGATCGACTTGCAGATGGCCAGGCCCATTCCGAGCCCTGCCGGTCGTGTCGTGAAGTAGGTGTCGAACATATGATCGCGAACCTCGTCGGTGAGGCCCGGCCCAAAGTCGCGCACGCAAAGGGTGGCCTCCCCGAGGCGGGGTTGGTCGAGGGTGATTTCCACGACGCCGTCGGTGCTCGCCGACTCCATCGCGGCGATCGCGTTGTTCACGAGGTTGATCAATACCTGCTGTAATTGCAGTCCATCGCCTTGCCGGGGAACCCGGTGTTCGGGAATTTGGGTTTTGATTCGGAACCCGCGCCGTGCCGCCTGAGCGGCCGTCAATTTGACGACCTCACGGGTGAGTTCGGCGAGACAGAGTTCGGTGGGCTCCCTGCGTTCCTTGCGGATCGATTCGCGCGTGTGGTCGACCAGGGCGCCGGCCCGGAGGGATTGGCGTTGGACTTCCTCGATCATCTCGCGAACCCGAGAAAGGTTGGGTGTGTCGGTGGCGAGACTCCGCAGGGCCGCCCCAGCCGTCGTCGCAATCGACGCCAGCGGTTGATGGAGTTCGTGGGCGAGTCCGAGGGTCAATTGATCCAGGCTCTCGACGCGCAGGGAGTGCGCGAATTTCTCCTGGGCTTCTACGGCCAGGGCTTCGGCGGCTCGCAATTCGCTCATATCGACGCAGGAACCGAGGTACCCGAGGAAGGTGCCGTCGGCACGGAAGCGGGGGATCGCCCGCAGCTGACAAGGACGATAGGTATCATCGAGAGCAGACCGCAGAAGAAGCTCGGCATCGTAGGGTTCTCGTTTCTCGAAAGCGGAGGCGAAAAACCTTCGGTAGCGTTCGTTGTCGGTCGGATGGACGATGTCCGACAATTCGCCGTAGTCCTCTCCGATGAAATTCTTGAGAGCGCGGTTCACCCAGATGTCCTCGATCTTGGGATCCAGGAGCCAGATCATGGCGGGTGTCGAGTCTGCGATCTCACGAAAGAGGGCTTCACTCTTCCGCACGTGTTCCTCGGCCTCCCGGCGCGAGGTGATGTCCTGCACGATCAGGGTCGCTGCGACGGTCCGGCCGTCGTCGAGGATCGGAGAGAGGTGGGAGCCAAACCAACCGCGCCCCTCGAGGTAGATCTCCTCGTAGAGGTGTTGGCCGTGCTCGAAGACCGTGCGCAGGTTCTCCGCGGTGGGGCCATGTTGGCTTTCGGGGAGCCAGTCGAAGATCTTTCGGCCAATGACGTCGGGCGCTACGGGTGGGAGGATATCGCTTTGGTTGGAGGTCAGGACCCGACCCGCGTGGTCGACCGTGAGGATCAATAGTAGAGAGTTGTCGACGATCCTGCGCAGGAGCTGCTTGCTCGCCTGCAGATCGGAGAGAGTCCCATGGAGGAACTTCGTGCGTCGGGTGAGGGCACCCTCGAGTGCAGCGGGGAGATCCTCGATCCTGGAGTCGATCGGTCCAGTCGGGTCTGCCGGGTTCGGGGCAGGGTCGGCATCGGAGCCTACGTCGCGAGCGCCTGCTTTTCCCGAATCCGCCACCTTCCTCGAAGGGTCGTCCCTTTTTCCTTCCATGTCCAGAGGTCCTTCTGCCGACGAAATCCGGGCGGGCGTGTCGGGAACGCGGGGGATCCGCCGGCGGCGGGTTTTCGAGCCGATGGCACCGGGCGATTCGCGACATGGTGCGTGCGGCCGATTCAGTGTTTGGGGCGCGATGACTTTTTCCTACGCACGGCCCGGTCCGCCCCATCGGCCGAGCGTTCCATCCACCGGCGGGCCGCATCGAGATCGGCGAGCCACGGACTTGCGCCGGTATCGGACGGGGCGCGCCAATCTCCACGCGGAGACAGGGACCCGCCGGATCCGACCTTGGGACCGTTGGGTGAAGCGGACCGCTTGAATTGGCTGGTGCGGAAGAAGCGGTCCAGAAAGCTGCGTTGCCAGTCGAAGATCTCCGCGATGGGGTAGGCCCCGTCCGGCGGGGACACGGCCGTATCGTTCGACCACGCGTGGGCAAAGAGGAAGGCGACCTTCGCCGGCGCGTACCCGCGTCGCGTGGTGTAGTAGAGGTTGAAGTCGTGCAGTTCGTAGGGGCCGATCGTCTTCTCGGTGCTTTGCATCTCGCCGCCGGTCGCGTGGGCGGGAATCAGTTCGGGACTGATCTCGGTCGCGAGGATGCGGCGAAGCACCGCGCTTGCGGATGCGCTCGTGTCGGATTGTTCGGCGACCCACTCGATGAGGTAGCGGATGAGGGTCTTGGGGACGGAGACGTTGACGTTGTAGTGCGACATCTGGTCACCGACGCCGTAGGTGCACCAACCGAGAGCCAATTCGCTCAGGTCGCCGGTTCCCACCACCAGTGCACCCTGATGGTTGGCAAGCCGGAAGAGATGGCTGGTTCGTTCGCCGGCCTGGACGTTCTCGTAGGTGACGTCGTAGCGCTCCTCGCCCCGGGCATGGGGGTGACCGATGTCGCGCAACATTTGTTCGCTCGACGGGCGGATGTCGATCTCTTGCGCGGTCGTTCCCAGGGCCTCCATGAGTTCGTGTGCGTTGGTGCGGGTCTCGGGAGAAGTCGCAAAGCCAGGCATCGTGTAGGCGAGGACGTGGGAGCGTGGGAGGCCGAGGCGGTCCATGGCGCGCACGCACACCAGCAGGGCCTGCGTCGAATCCAGGCCGCCGGAGACGCCGATGACCACCTTGTCGAGGCCGGAAGAACGCAGGCGTTGAACGAGGCTCGTGACCTGGATGTTGTAGGCCTCGTAGCACCGCTCGGCGCGTCGGGTCGGGTCGTTCGGGACGAAGGGGAGCTTCGTGATCGAGCGCTGCAGAACGGTCGTCGAGGCGGGCGGGTCGAATCGGAACGGAACGACGCGCATCGGACGCGCACGGTGGTCGGATGCGCAGTCGGCGAAGCTCGTCATGCGAGCGCGCTCTTGAACGAGGCGATCCAGATCGACGTCTGCGTAGACCAGTTGCGCCTCGTCCGCGAATCGTTCGGACTCGGCCAGAAGCTCGCCGTCTTCGTAGGCAAGTGCGTGTCCGTCCCAGGCGAGATCGGTCGTCGACTCTCCGCTCCCGGCCGCCGCGTAGAGGTAGGCCGAAAGGGTCTTGGCCGACTGACCGGCGGCCAGTGCATGGCGGTAGCCGGACTTGCCGATCGTGACGTTGGATGCCGATAGGTTCACGAGCACGGTC